>JAVJQK010000128.1 GCA_040218145.1 Sandaracinaceae bacterium
AGACCAGCTGCGCGGCGGAGTTCACGAGCCGCATGTGATGGCTCCGCCCATCCCCGAACACGCGCGCCGGCGCCTCGAAGCCGTGCTCCTTCAGGAACGCCTTGACGAACTTGGAGACCTCGCCGTGGAACAGGCGCTTGAAGTCCGGCAGGTTCGCCTTCGTCACCGTCACCGTGTCGTGCATGTGATTCGGCTCGATGGTGATCTGGTGCAGCAGCGCGTTCGTCTTCCGCTGCGCCGCGCCCAGGGCGTAGAGGATCCCCTCGTGCAGCTCGGGCGCGAACGGCGTCAGGAAGAGCTTCCGGAACGCGCACCGCACGGTCAGGCCGTACGTCCCCGCCGCGTGGATCGACGGTGGGCTCACGAGGTCCCTCTCTCGGCGCTGGCGGACACACCGGCGAGCACCGCAAGCCGCGATCCGGATCACCCAGCATGTGATTTCGCGGACTTACAGCCGCGGATCGGCGGGGGTGGCGGGCGGAGGGGTGGCGGACGCCGGCCCAGAGGGGGCTCCGAGCCGCGCTGCCTGCTTCCCCGCGGATGCGCTCTAGAGCGCCGCGGAGATGGCGTCGACGAGGTCCACGTGCGGGCGGATGCGCGCCTCGGCGTCGGGGTCGCGCCATGAGCTCTCGAGCACGAGCTCGGGGATCCCGCGCTCCTCGGAGTAGCGGATCGTCGCCATCATGCCGAGCGTCGCGGCCCACGCGGCGTGCACGGCGCGGCTCACCGCGCTCGAGGCGGAGAGGCCCGGCGGGTCGAGGCGCAGGCCGAAGTAGTCGCGCGTCGCGAGCTCGGTGCCCCCGGCCTCCATCGCCGCGAGCCCGCGCGCGACGAGCGCGCTTTCGACGTGCCGGTTGGCGAAGACGAAGGTCGCGTCCTGTGGCCCCTCGTGGAGCGAGATCACGAAGTCCGGGGCTTCGCGTTCGTAGAGCGCGCGCACCACCCGCGCTTCCTCGGTCTCGAAGCGCACGAAGTCGCGGTTGATGTCGTAGCCATCCGCGTTGAAGCGCGAGAGCGCCGCCGCGCCGACCGGGTTCGTCGGCGTGAGCACGACCAGGCGCACGCCGCGGCTCGGATCGAAGCGCTCGAGGATCCGGGGCACCGCGAGCAAGCCCGCGCGCTCGTTGCCGTGAATGCCCGCCATGACGAAGAGGGTGCGCTCGGCCTCCGCGCGCGAGCGCAGCGAGACCATCCGGTGCACGCGCCCCGCGTAGTCCAGGCGCGCCTCCTCACGCACCTCGAAGTCGTCTTCGAACGTCGCGAGGTCGGCGAGGTAGCCGTCGAGGTCGAAGCCGAGCTCCACGAGCCCGAGCTCCTCCTCGCGCGCGGGGTGGCGCTCGGTCGGGTGCCTGAGGTGGTACTTGGCGAAGAGCGCGAGGTCCTTCGGCAGGGTGGAGAGCGAGGGCATGGTCACCTCACCTCCGAGCGTAGCGTGACAGCGGCCGCAATCTGCATGTGGCAATCTGCATGTGCCTTACTCGACGAGGACGAGGATCGTCGGCCTCGAGCTCGGCGACATCGCGCACCATGGTGACCCAGCTCGCGGGGGCCTGGTGGGCCTCGAGGCGCGCGAAGACATCCTCGCGGAACTCGTCGGAGATGTCGCGCTGCCGGTCTCCGGTCTTGCGGCAGAGCAGGGTGACGGCGAAGGTGGCGTTCTCGCTCTGGGGACTGCCCCGAGCCTTGCCTGCCTCCAATCCCGGGTGCTCTCTGGCGTCGCTTCTCATTCGACCGCGGCGCGGAACCGGTAGGCTCTGGGCCGAGGCCGACATGCGACGCAAGACCAAGAAGCAGAGACAGGACGAGCTGCGGGCCCTGGTGCGCGACGCGTATGGGCTCTCGACCGACGCGTTCCGCGCGAGGGCGCACGCGATCACCGACTTCGACGTGCCCATCGGCCGCGACTCCCTGCTCGAGAGGGTCGTCGCCGACGCGCAGCCCGAGAAGGTGCGCATCCTGCTCGACCTCGGCTTGTCCATCGACGCCGACGCCCTGCGCGCCGCCGCCTCGGGGGCGCCGGGTCGGGAGGAGGCCGCGCTCGAGGTGTTCGAGATGCTCATCGACCACGGCGCCGATCCGAACCTCATCGATCGCCATCAACTCACCGCCCTGAGCTCGGCGTGCGACACCAGCAACTGGTCGCGCGAGACCCGCGCGCGCGTCGTCGAGCGCCTGCTGGACGCGGGCGCCGTCCCCGACATCGCCAACAAGCAGGGCGCCACCCCCCTCCACTTCGCGGTCTACGCGCGTCAGGAGCGCGTCGTCGAGCTGCTCGTCCAGGCGGGCGCCGACGTGCACGCCAAGAGCACCGGCGCGTCGCACCACGTGGTCCGCAAGGGCGACACCCCCCTCTCGATGGCGCGCCAGATGGTGGAGCGCCTCGAGAAGCCGAGCGATCTCGTCCACGCCGAGGCCGTGCTCGCGATCCTCGAGGCCGCCGCGCAGGAGACCGGGGTGGCGCCGACGTGACTCGGCGCCCGGAGCTCGTGGCCAAGACTTCGTGGCGGGCTCGAGATCGACGTGAGCCTCCGCGGCCGGGCGAGGCTCCGTCAGAAGAGCGGGGGCACGCACGTGCCAGCCACGCACTCGAGCGGGGCGCAGCACTGCGAGCTGTCGGTGCACGAGGTGCACTCCCCGGCGATGCACGCCTGGTTGCCGCAGTCGCGGCAGGAGGTGCAGCCGCCGCCGGGCTCGTCCGGGCAGTCGCCTCCCAGGGTGGCGGCGGCCGCGTCGTAGTGGATCGTCGTCGAGGCGGTGTTGTGGAAGTCGCCGGCGAAGAGGGCGCCGTACATCTCGAGCGACGAGGTCGATGAGACGACGCCGTAGGGCGCGTAGAAGAGGCCCGCGAGATCCACGTCGCTCGTCAGATCGACCGAGCGCGGGGGATCGAAGCTCGTGTCCACGCCGCCCACGTAGAAGCGCACGTTCCGAGGGTACGCGGGCGATCCGACGCGCAGCGACGCCGACGCGCTCAGCGTCCCCGCGACGTAGACGTCGAGGGTCGCCCCCGGATCGACGACGAACGCCATGGCCGAGCCGGCGCGCACGTCGCCGCTCACGAAGAGCGCGGTGCGACCGTGCGCCGCGATGGTGACGGCGCCGTCGACCTCCTCGAGGTGGTAGTAGCCGCAGGGCAGGTCGAGGCGACGCGGGCCGCCGGACGTCGTGAACACGTCGGGGGAGAGGCCGATCAGCGCGTTGTCGTTGTTCGCGGGCATGGCGTGGTGCGCCACGATCTCGGCGATGGGGATCAGGTCCGCCGCCGAGCACGCGCAGGGCTCGGGCACCGTCACGGGCCCCGCCACGCAGCTCGCGCTCGACACGCTCCCCGGCACGGCGCCGCACTCCGGGACGTGGAGGTCCCCGGCGATCTCGATGGTGCCGTTCAGCTCGCCCCCCACGAACGCGTCCTCGCCGACGCGCGCGGTCTCGGCGGTGCGCAGGTCGTCGGCCGCGTGCACCTCCTGACCGATCGTCGTGTCGGCCGAGTCCAGGCCGCCCACCCCAGCGACGCGCACGTCACCGGAGACGTCGAGCTCGGACGTCGTGATGCGGCCGTTCGCCGCCATGCCGCCGCCCGAGCCGCCGGGCGCATAGGGCCCCGCCGCGCTGTCGAACGCGTCGATCTCGGTCTGCGAGCTCAGACGGGGGAGGCCGATGTCGTTGCAGGAGCAGAGGCCCCAGGTGAAGGAGATCGCGGCGGTCCGGTCCGCGCAGGCCCCCTCCGCGGCGGGCGCGTCGCGGATCACGATGGGCGGGCCACCGCCCTCGCACTTGTCCGGCGCGGGCCCGAGCGGGACGGTGGGGACGCAGCTGCCCATGCATCCTTCGTCGGGGCCGCAGGCCGCGCCGCATGCGCCGCAGTGCGCGCTGTCGGTCGCGGTGTCCACGCACGCCCGGTCACACATCGTGAGGCCCGGCGGGCACGAGTCGACGCACCCTCCCGAGACGCACGCCTGAGAGGCGCCGCAGACCACGCCGCAGGCGCCGCAGTGATCGGGATCGACCGTCGTCACCACGCACTCCGCGCCGCAGCGCGTGGTGAGCCCGGAGCAGCCGGAGCCCGCGTCGCCGACCGCCCCGTCGGGGCCGCCGTCGGCGGTCGCGCCGTCGAGCCCCGACGCGTCCAGCGTGGATCCGTCGGGGAGGGCTCCCTCTCCGTCGCCGCACGCCGTGGCGAGCGAGAGGGTGAGGGCGAGGAGCGTGGAGGCGATCGAGCGCATCGAGTGGTCTCCCTTCCCGACCGCGCGGGCCGGTGGAACGAACGCGGAGCGAGCTCGGGCCGCCGTGATCGCGATCGGCTCACCTCGGGGTGAGCTCACGCGGCGGCGGCGCGGCTCGGGGGATGAGTCACGGCTCGGCGGCTAGGCGATTAAAAAAGAAGACGTCGCGACGCGCGTCGACCCCACGCGTCAGTCCGCCGCACCACCTCGGCCTCGAGGTCCCTCGCCCCGGCAGCGAGCTCGCGAGGCGGCGGCGGCGCTACTCGACGAGGACGAGGCCTGGCGGGAGGCTCTCGCCGAAGATGCGGCGCTCGTCGGCGGCCTCGAGCTCGGCGACCTCGCGGACCATGGTGATCCAGCTCGCGGGGGCCTGGTGGGCCTCGAGGCGCGCGATGACGTCCTCGCGGACCTCGTCGGAGACATCGCGCTGCCGGTCTCCGGTCTTGCGGCAGAGCAGGGTCGCGGCGAAGGCGGCGTTCTCGCTCTGGCTCCAGTCGACGTCGATCAGCTCCTCGACCCACTCGGTCGCGACGTCGACGGGCACGACGTTGTGCGCGCTGCCGTGGAAAGGCACGCGCGCGCCGAGGCGGCCGACCGCCCACCAGCTGTAGTCGCCTTCGTCGTGCTCGGTCAGGCGCGTGACGAGCCACCCGCCGACCTCCACTTTTCGCGCCGCGCTCACCAGCTCGAGCGAGCCCGCGAGGCGCACCATGTCGTCGTAGCCCTGCATCTTCGGCCCCTTCGGGCGCTTGCGAGGGATGCGCGTCGGCGGGTGCAGGTAGTAGGCGAGGTCGTCGAGGATGCGGGTCTGCGCTTCGGCGCTCAGCCCGCCCGCGACGCGGCGCCACATGGTCCAGAACTCGCTCCAGTTCTGCGCTTCGGGCGCAAACTGCACGCTCTGTCCGTAGAGCTCCCAGAGCTGCTTCACGCGCCAGTCGTCCAGCGGGTAGCCGAAGCCGGGGCGCAGGGTGTAGCCGGTGAGGTTGAACCAGACGCGCTCGTGGTCGTTGCTGCGGCGGCGGCGCTTCATGCCCGCGAAGAGCGCGCCCCAGAGCTCGCGCAGGAGCGGGGTGTTCCAGGTCTCCCGCGGGCCGAGCGTCTTCTCGAGATCGCTGCGCAGGGTCTTCTGCGGCTTGCCGCCCTCGGCCTTCGCGCTGCTCTTGCCGTAGACGGCCTTGATGCGCGCGGTGGCCTCCTCGAAGCGAGGGTGGAGCTGCGTGACCTTGGTCGCCGCGACGTCCTTGCTGCCCTCCCCACGGAGCTGCAGCTCGAGCTTCCAGCGCCGCTCGGGGCCCTCGGCCGCGATGCAGCTCAGCTCCACGGTGCCCACCTCGGTCAGCGCGCTCGTCACGCGCACGGGCAGGGTCTCGCCCGCGTCGCCGCGCTCGTCCTCGAGCACCGCGGCGAGGGGCGGCAGCTCCTGGAAGTGTCCGCCCTCCACCTCGACGAGGTCGCCCGCGCGGTGCAAGACGGCTTCCCCCGTGCTGGAGGCGAGAGGGAAGCGCACGGGCTTGCCGAGCTTGAGGTTGAAGGTGCGGCTCGCGAGCACGACCTCCTCGCCCTCCTCCGCGCCCCGCGGGAGGATGCAGACGCCGCGCCGCGCGCTCTCGCTCGCGTCGCCGAGCAGCAGGTAGTAGCTGCGGGCCGAGCCGCCGCCGATGCGCACGCCGATGCCGCGCCGCGCGAGCCCGTAGGCGACGGCGCCGCGCGCCACGGCCAGCTCGGGCGCCGCGTTCTCGAGCCGCATCGGGCGCTCGCCGCCGCGCCAGCCGCCGAGCACGTCGAGCATGCGCTCGGTCAGGGCGTGCCCCTTGAACACGCCGCCGTTGAGCAGCACGGCGTCGGGCACGGGCAGCGCGCCCGCGGCGAGCACGCCCTCGGGGAAGGCCTCGCTCGCCACGTCCGAGTGCCGCTCGAGGAACGCCGCGACGTGTCGCGTGATGCCCGCGTCGGCCACGTAGGGCAGGCCGAACTCGACGATGGCGCCGCGCTTCTTGGCCGGACGCGCCTCGGGCCCCACCGAGGGGAAGAAGCCGTCGAGGATGCGTGCGTCGACCTCGGCCTTGGTCAGCTCCGTGGCGAGCGAGCCCCCGATCAGCTTGCGTCCGCCGCCGAGCACGGTGACCCGGGCCTTCTCGGGCGCGTCTTCGGCCAGCAGCTTCTCTTTCGCGGTGCGGCACTGCTGGATGAGCTGCGTGAACTGCCCGGCCGAGAGCTTGTCCTTGGACTTCAGCCGCTGCTCCGCGTCGTGCGCGAGGGCGAGGTCCATGTTGTCGCCGCCGAGCATCAGGTGGTCGCCCACCGCCACGCGCGTCAGCCGCGGGCCGCTCTCGCGCAGCTCGACCTGGATGAGCGTCAGGTCGGTGGTGCCGCCGCCGACGTCCACCACGAGCGCGAGGTGCATCTTCTCTACGAGCTCGTCGATCTGGTCTTCGTGCCGGCCGAGCCAGTCGTAGAACGCGGCCTGCGGCTCCTCGAGCAGGCGCACCTTGCCGAGCCCGGCCTTCTTGGCCGCCTGGAGGGTCAGCGCGCGCGCGCCTTCGTCGAACGACGCGGGCACGGTGAGCACGACGGTCTGGGACGCGAGCCGCTCGTCGCCGAAGCGGTGATCCCAGGCGCGGCGGACGTGGGCGAGGTAGCTCGCGCTCGCGTCGACGGGGGAGAGCTTGGGCACCTCGTCCGGCGCGCCCCACGGGAGGATCGCCGCGGTGCGGTCGACCTGCGGGTGGGACAGCCAGCTCTTCGCGCTCGCGACGAGCCGGCCGGGGACCTTCGCCCCGAGCTGGCGCGCGAGCTCACCGACGACGCCGTCAGGCGCGCCGTCCACCGTCTCCGCGGGCCAGGGGAGGGCGCGGTCGTCGTCCTTCAGCTCGCCGCTCGCCGGGTGATAGCGGAGCGAGTGCAGCAGCGGGCGCGCTTCGATCTCGCCCGGCGCCACGAGCTGCTCGATCTGCAGCTCCTCGATCGGCGCGTCCGGGCCTTGCCGGGTGTCGACGTAGGCGACGACGGTGTGCGTCGTGCCCAGGTCGATGCCGACGATGTAGCGAGAATCCTTGGCAGCCATGTCGGGGCGCGGAGTATCGCCAAAGCCGCGCGCCGCCGCCACCCGCGTCGTGTCTCGATTGCTCGTGGCCGCCCGATGCGGTACCCGGCCGCATGCGCTGGACGTGTCTGCTCGCGCTCGTCGTCGTCATCGGCTGCGACTCCGTCGCCTCGCTCGACGGCGGCACCGACGCCGCGTTCCGTCCGACCGGCGACGACGACGGCGACGGAATCGCCAACCTGTGGGAGGGCGAGGACCGCGACAGCGACGCCGACGGCACGCCGGACCGGCTCGACCTCGACAGCGACGACGACGGCGTGAGCGACGCGATCGAGGGCGCGGGCAGCACCGCGCGTGTGCCTCCGCCCGACAGCGACGGAGACGGGCGCGCGGACTTCGTCGACCCCGACAGCGACGACAACGGGATCCTGGACAGCGACGAGCGCGACGCGGACACCGACGGCGACGGCCGCGTCGACCGCGTGGACGAGGACGACGACGGCGACCTCTTGCCCGACGCGCGCGAGCTCGAGCATCCGGAGGCGCGCGAGGACACCGACGGCGACGGCCTCGTCGGGCTGCGCGATCCGGACAGCGACGGAGACACGATCCGCGACGGCGACGAGCCCGTCGACGCCTTCGAGGACGGCACGTGGGACCTGTACCAGCTCGACAGCGACGCGGACGGCTTCCCCGACGCGGAGGAGGCGGGCGACGCCGATCTGGGCACCGCCCCCGCCGACTCGGACGGAGACGGCGTGGCCGACTTCTGGGACCTCGACAGCGACGCCGACGGGCTCCTCGACGCCGACGAGCGCGCGCTGGGGACGCGACGCGATCTCGGAGACACCGACGCGGACGGCTACGACGACCGGACCGAGGTGCGCGCGTGCCCGAGCTTCGACGCCAGCTGCGCGAGCGACGCGACCGATCCGACGCGGACCCCGATGGGGCGAGTCGCGGACGCGGTCGTCGTCGCGCGCGGCGCGGCGCCCGATCCGGATCGCGTCACCTTCGTGTTCGAGCTCGCGGCCGCGGCGAGCGAGCTGCGGGTGGTCTACGCGGACGGCGAGCGCGATCCGGTCGACACGCGCGCGGCCTTCGTGGATCACGTCGCGCTCCGCACGGACGCGGGGCCGTTCGGCTGCGAGGCCTTCGGGGCGGCGGACACCGACGCCGACGGACACGTGGACACGTTCCGCGGCGCGCCGGCCGGCGCCACCGTCTGCGTCGAGCTGGTCGCCGCGCCCAACGACTCCGTCGCGCCGGGCAGCGACGCGAGCCAGATCTTCCTCGGGTTCGTGCGCCTCGTGGACGGCGCGGGCGACGGCGTCGACTACCAGGGCGTGGCCTTCCGCGTCCCGCGCGCCGGCTCCTGACAGCCCGCCTCGGCTACCTCACTCGCGCACGCGGCTCATGAGATAGAACATCTCCGCTGCGATCTGGAGGCTCCGCGCGTCGTAGCGCGCCGTCTCCTCCGGGGTGTCGTCCGCTTCCTTCGGATCGATGTACGGGATGGAGACCCGCAGCGCGGCGCCGTCGACGATGGGGCACGCCTCGTCCGCGGCCGAGCAGGTCATGACCGCCGCGAAGCCCTCGCGCGGGTTCGGGGACTCGGAGGTGACCTTGGAGAAGCAGGTCAGCGGCGGCGCGTCGGGTCCGAAGCGCACGCGGTAGCGTGGGTTGTCACCGCCCGGGTTCGCGATCTCGAAGCCGGCGCGCTCGAGCGCGGCGACCGCGCGCGGGTTGAACGCCGTGGCCTCCGTCCCGCCGGAGTACGTCTCCACGCCCTCGATCCCGTACCAGGCCGCGGCGGTCGCGGCCCAGACCTGCGCCATGTGGCTGCGGCGCGAGTTGTGGGTGCAGATGAAGGTCAGCCGCGCGGGCTCGCCCGCGTCGATCCGGTTCCGCACGAAGGTCGAGAGCCGCCGCAGCGCAGTTCGGCGCTCGGGAGGGACGGCCTCCATCGTGGGGAGCACCCGCGCGGAGAGGGTGTCCTCGAGCGCCTCGTGAAGACCGGTTCGAACCTCTTCCGCCACCGCTCGCTCCTCTCCAGATCCTCGCTTACTCGGATTCGTGCACCCGCGCATGCGACGGTCGAGTGACGTCAGAGGTCGCGTCGCTCGACACGCCAGGCCCGCTCGCCGAGGCCGGTGTCCCACCCCCCGACGATCAGGCCGCGGGCGTCGAGCGCCGCGGCCGTCGCCTCCGCCGATCCGAGTTCGGGCTCGAGCGTGTCGGCCCAGAGCAGCGCCCCGTCCGCGAGCGATCTGCGCTCGACCCGCCAGAGGGAGACGAGCGTTCGGGGGTCGACCCGCTCGTGCCCGACCACGAAGAGCCCCCGCTCGTCCATCACGACGGCGCGCGCGACGCCCGCCACGCCCGTCACCGCCCAGAGCAGGGATCCGTCCGCCGGGTCGCGTCGCTCGATCCGCCACACGGACTCGGTCATGCGGTGCTCCGTGCCGATCGCCACCAGGGATCCGTCGTGGGCGGCCAGGTCGTTCAGCGGCTCCCAGCGAGGTGACGGGTTGGACGTCACCTCCCACTGCAGCGCGCCGGTGGCGCCGTCGTGCGCCTGGAGTCGCCAGCTGCCGTCCTGTGAGTCGCGGTCGTGGTCGGTCCCGCCGACGAACACCACGCCGTCACCGACGTCCACCGCGCGGGGCCGATTGTCGAACTCCTCGTGCTCCGCCTCCCAGCTCCACACGACCTCGCCGTCCTCGAGGCCGCGCTTCTCGACGCGCCAGAGATCGAAGCGCATGGGCTGCGCGATCCCGACCGCGTAGACACCCGTCGCGTCGACCGCGAGATCCGTGGGCTGCTCCCGATCGTCGGCGCTCGAGAAGCGTCGCGACCACACGAGCGCGTCGTCCGCCGCGGCGCGCCGCTCGACGCGCCACTCGAGGTCGTCGGCCACCCCGGTGGGCTCGTGGGAGGCGACGTAGAGCGCGTCCCCGCGGAGCGCGAGGCTCGCGACGCGGTCGTCGCCCGGGCTGGGATTCTCGGAGCGCGTCCACGCCCGCGCCCGATCGGGGCGGATGCGCTCGACCCTCCAGGACAGATCCCGGGGGTCGGGCTCTTGAGTCGTTCCGTCGACGCCCGCGACCACGAGATCGTCTCCCGCGGAGGCGAGCGCCACGACGTAATCGTTGTGGGCCGAGAGGTCCTCTCGAAGCTCCCAGGTCACCGGAGGAGGCGCTTCTTCGGCGGCGCTCTCACATCCGAGCGCCGTGATCAGGCCGAGGACGCAGATGAGCTGGATTCGCACACGTCATTCCTCCCCGCACCCAGCTGGGGAGGATAACGCTCGAACGCCGGATCAGCGACAGACGGTGATGCCCTCGTCGAGCCAGGGCTCGCGGGTGAAGTCGGTCCAGGTCTCCTCGAGGCGCCAGATGGACTTGTCGTCCTCGAAGAGCGTCACGTCGGTGTTGTCGCCGCTCGCGTATGCACCCCAGTGCCACTGGCAGATGTCGGTGCTCGGGCGGGTGAATGTGGCATGCAAGACGCTCTGCCCGTCCTGCCACACGTGCATGTCGCCGGAGTGGTAGTTGATGTAGACGCTGACCCGCACCCACTGGCGCAGCGGCACCGAGGGGGCGCCGGCCTCGAACATCACCCGCCCGCCCGTGGTCTCGATGTGGGCGGGGGTGAGGCGGCGGCCGGCGTTCTCGAGGCCGAGCGTGATCACGCGCTCGGACCAGTCGCAGGAGCCGTTCGTGGTCCAGAGGCTGAGCCAGCGTCCGCTGCCGAAGTCGTAGCTCGCGTCGAGCCAGATCCAGAACGTGTTGACCACGCCGTGGGGGGCCTCGATGCCCGACCCGGTGTTGGTGTAGCCCGGCAGGGGAGTGTCGCCGGCGAACTGCACGCCGCCGTAGCCGCGGTGCACGTCCGTGTGGCTCGGGCACGTGATGGTGGAGCGGTTCGCGAAGCGGCCGGAGCGGGCTCGCTCGGTGGTGACGCTCGTCTGCTGACAGTCGGTGCCCCAGCCGCCGCCGTAGTCGCGGCCCGTCCACATCGCGTAGTCGCCGGACTCGAAGCCGTCCGACCAGAGCTGCCGCGCGTTCACGCACGCGGTCGGTCCGGGATCGGTGGGCTCGGTGGGCGCGGGCTCGGTGGGCTCGGGCTCGGTGGGCTCGGTCGGCGCAGGCTCGGTCGGACCGGGGTCGACGATGGGCGGGGGCTCGGTCGGGACGTCGCCCGCGTCCCCCATGAGAGCGCCCGCGTCACCGGCGGTCTGTCCTCCCTGGGTGGGAGGCGGGGTGACGACGACGCGGCCCTGACAGGCGACGAGGGAGAGGCTCAGGAGGAGATGGTGTACGCGCATTGCGCAATGGTCTAACGGCACCTCTCGCACGACGAAAGAGGGGAGATGCCTTACGTGGCAGAGGGCCACGCGACCTGGCGCGCTCCGTCGCGAATCGCTTCATCCGCGTTCGGTCACGTGTCGTCGTCCACACCTTTGGGTACGACTTTGATGCGCTTGAATTTCTTGATGCGCACCTGCCCGCGCGGCGCGCCCTTCTCCTTGGAGACGTTGGCGGCCTGGCAGTGATGCACCTCGGCGCGAGGGGCGCCACGCGCTTTGCTATACCACGCCGCCAGCTCCGCCGCGCGCTCAAGCACGTGCTGCGGCACGGGCGCGCCCTCGGGGTTCTGCACCACCACGTGGCTGCCGGCGATCCCGCCCGCCGCGTGCAGCCACAGGTCGCGCGGCTTCGCGACCTTGAAGCTGAGGTAGTCGTTGTCGGCGGCGCTGCGCCCGACCAGGATGTTCCAGCCGTCGAGCTCCACCGTTCGGTACGGTCGTCCCTTGCTCGCCATCAGATCTCCGGGGCGCTACGGACCGGCTTCGCAGACGAAGCGCTTGGTCTCGTCGCAGGGCACGTCGTTCCAGCTCCCGAGCGTCCCCATCACGGTCTCGGACGGGTCCATCTCGGCGCAGTCGCCGCTGTCGTTCGGCTGGCCCGGTCGCCAGTTCGTGTAGGTGGCGGCGGTGAGGTCGGCCGCCCAGTACCAGACGGCCGACATGTAGTCGCTCAGGCCGATCCACCAGTCGTTGCCGGCGGAGATCGCGGCCATCTCGGCCGCGATGAACGCGTTCTCCGCCGCGGTCTCGATCTTCACCATCGAGTAGCCTTCTGCGGCGCAGAACCTCGCCGCGTCGAGGAAGGAGAGGCGGTCGCCACCGGCGCCGCAGAAGAGGTAGCTGCGGCCGCCGCGGCCGACGCGGGTGCACGGGCAGCCCGCACCCTCGTCGATGGCTCCGTCGCAGTCCTCGTCCGTGCCGTCGCAGGTCTCGACGCTGTCCCCGGTCATGTCGCCGCAGGTGATGACGCCGCCGCCGCACGTCGACGCGCCCTCGAGGCACATGTCGGCGTCCGAGCCGTCGCAGCGCACGCCGACCCCGGGATCGTCGGAGCCGTCCGCGGTGGCCGGGTTGCAGTCGTCGTCGATGCCGTTGCAGAGGTCGGCCGTGTCGCCCGTCGCGTCGCTGCAGACGAGCGCTCCGCCCACGCACGAGCGGGTGCCTTCGTTGCAGAGGTCGGCGTCCGGGCCGTCACACATCGCGCCCACGCCGGGGTCGTCGGCGCCGTCGGCGGTGGCCGGGTTGCAGTCGTCGTCCATGCCGTTGCAGAGCTCGAGCGCGTCGCCCGTGGTGTCGCCGCAGACGATCGCCCCCGAGATGCAAGACGTCGTGCCTTCCTGGCAGAGGTCCGCGTCGGCTCCGTCGCAGGCCACGCCGACCCCGGGGTCGCCCGAGCCATCGACGGTGGCCGGGTTGCAGTCGTCGTCCACGCCGTTGCAGAGGTCGGGCGCCGGGGCGGGCGCGTCCTCGCAGCGCAGCGTCCCCGCGTCGCACACCTGCGCGCCGTCGGCGCAGAGATCGACGTCGTCGCCGTCGCAGGCCGCGCCGAGCGTCGGCTCGCTCGCGCCGTCCGCGGTGCTCGGATCGCAGTCGTCGTCGAGCCCGTTGCAGAGCTCGACCTCGTCGGGCTGATCTCCGTCGTCCTCGCAGACGAGCGATCCGTCGACGCACGCGATGACGCCCTCCTCACAGAGGTCGACGTCGTCGCCGTCGCAGGTCGCGCCGAGCGTCGCCTCGTCCGCGCCGTCTGGCGTGGCCGGATCGCAGTCGTCGTCGACGCCGTTGCAGAGCTCGGGCCCAGGCGTGCACCCGTCGACGCCGGAGTCGCGCCCCGCGTCGTCATCGATCACCTGTCCATCGATCACCTGTCCGTCGCGCCCGATCTCGGCGTCGAACGGCGGCGTCGCGCCGTCCGCCGGCGCCAGGCCGCTGCGCTCGAGCGCGCATCCCGCCAGGAGCAACGCGCCCGAGATCAGGAGCCGAAGCCCACTCCGTGAAGTCATGCTTCAGCCTATCGCGCGCGTCCGCGGATGTCAGTTTCGGCCGCGCTCAGAAGCGGATCGCGAGTGTCTCGACTTGCCCCAGGTAGCCGCCTGGCAGCTGGCTCTCCTCGTGGACGCCGACCCCGATGGCGACGCCGATCCCGACGGCGAGGGCGGCGCCGATCACCAGCCCGACGATGAGCGGGGTGTCGTCCGAGCCGGGGCGCGTGTCGCCCGGCGCCGCCGGCTCGCCCGCGCGCGGCTGGACGATCTGGAGGACCTGTCGCTCTCCGCTTCGCACGTCGATGTCCCGCTCCTGCTGCGCGCCGTCCGGGAAGACGATGGTCACCGTGTTGCGGGGCGGCATCAGGTAGAAGCGCGCCGGGTCGACCTCGCGCCCGTCGATCAGGATCCGCGTCTCCGGCAGCTCGACCTGCACGGTGAGGATCCCGACCTCGTCGAGGAGCTCGCGCCGGAGCGTCTCGACCTCCGCGCGGCGCGCGTCCGGCAGCGGGCCGTGCGTGCCTGCGAGCAGCGCGTCCACGTGGGTCAGCGCGGTCGGCGCCTCGCCCGCGCGGCGCGCGCTGAGGGCCGCGTTGAACGCGGCGGCCGCCGTCGGGTGCAGCGAGAGCGAGCGCTCGAAGAGCCGGAGCGCGTCCTCGTGTCGGCCGTCGTCCGCCGCGGACCGCCCTGCGTCGAACAGGGCGCGCGCCTCGAGCTGGTCGGGGGGCGTCTGCGCGGCGGCGGGGCTCGCGGCCCACATCAGCATCACGAACAGCGCTCTCATGGCCACTCCCACATCTCGCGGCCCTCGTCGCCCGCGCGCGATGGCGCGGGCCTCGCGCCGCGCCGGGTCGCTCGCCGGACGGCGGGCCGCGTCGAGGGCGCGGGCGGCTCGGCCTGCTCATCGGCCCGCTCATCGGCCTGCTCATCGGCCCGCGCGGAAGTGGACTGGGTGTCTGGCGCCGCGATGTCCGGCTCCAGCTCAGCGGCAGGCGTCGCGATGGCGGGGGCGCGCGCCGTCTCCGGGGGAGCGGCCGGCTCGACGGTGGGGGAGGGGATCGCCGCCGGGGAGGCCGACGTCGCCGTGGAGGCGGGGGGCGGCGCGGGCTCGGAGAGCCAGAGCCAGCTCCCCAGCGCGAGCGCGACTCCAGCGGCCAGCGCCAGCGCGGGGATCCACCTCGGCCGGCGCCGCGGTGCAGGCGGCGCGGTCGGCAGCGGGGTCGCCTCGGCCCGCGCGATGGCGGCCGCGCGCCGGGTCCGCGCCTCGGCTCGCTGCGTCGCGAAGTGCTCCTCCACGAAGTCGCGCAGCTCGATCACCTCACCGTCGTGCTCGACCTCGCGCAGGATCTCCCCGAGCCGGAGCGCGACCTCGTGCGCGTTCGCCGGTCGGTCCTCGCGGCGCTTCGCGAGCAGGTCGAAGAGGAGCTCGGTCAGCGCGGGCGGCGCGTCCTGTCGCGTCATCTCGATGTCCGGGGGAGGTCCGTCGAGGATCTCTCGCGCCACGTGCTCGATGCCGTCGTCCCGGCCCGGGTAGAGCCGCTCGCACGCGAGCAGCTCGTAGAGCACGACGCCGATCGCCCAGAGGTCCGAGCGCCGGTCGAGCGACTCGAAGCGGAGCTGCTCGGGCGACATGTAGCCGAGCTTGCCCTTGAGGGCGTCCGCGCTCGACTCGTGCCGGCCCGCGCCCAGCGCCTTGGCCAGCCCGAAATCGGTCACCCGCGCGATGCCCTCGAAGTCGAGCAGGATGTTTTGCGGAGACACATCGCGGTGCACGAGCGAGACCGGGGCTCCATCGTGATCGCGCAGCTCGTGCGCCGCGTGCAGCCCCTCGGCGATCTGCTTCCCGAGCGTGAGGCAGACCTGCAGCGGGATCAGCTCGCCCTCCGCGCGGAAGCGGGCGATCACCTTGGCGAGGCTCAGCCCCTCCACGAAGTCCATGAGCAGGTAGGGCCCCGCGTCGTCCTCCCCCACGTCGAGCACGCTGACGACGTTGGGGTGTCGGAGCAGCCCGGCGAGGGTGGCCTCGCGGAGGAAGCTCGCCCGGAACTCGTCCGCCCGCTCGTGCGCCCCGTGCGGCCGCTTGCGCGCGTACAGCCGGCGGAAGTCGCCCTCGCGCCGCAGCACGAGCTCGACGCTCCCCATCCCCCCGCGGGCGAGGGGCGCGACCGCCACGTACGGCGATCGCCTCGTGCTCGCAGCCGACGACCCCACGGCGCCCAGCCTATCAGCTGCCCTGCGCCCCTCCACGCGGGTCGTCTCTTCGAGCTGGCGCGCGGCGGACACGACCGGGGAAGGTAGTGCAGGTCGGGGCCCGCGTCCGTGACGCGGGTTGCGCGGGTCTACAGCCCGAGCAGGTGCAGGGTGGTCTCGCGTCGCTCCACCGCGGCGCCCGAGGCGAAGACGGCGACCGACGCGTCGAAGGGCGCGGCCGCGCTCACGCCGGCGAAGAAGGGGTAGGAGAGGCGCGCGTCGGCGTCGAGCGCGTGGGTGAAGCGGCGCTCGAGCGCGTCGGCGCGGAGCACGGCGCCGCGGGTCCCGCGCGCGAGCAGCGCCACCGATCCGATCGCGATCCAGTCGCGGGGGGCCGCGGGCGAGCGCACCGAGGCGAGGGTCTCCGGCGTCGCCGCGCTGGTGCTGCCGACCTCGAGCGCGTCGTCGTGGACGGTCGCGCCGAACGCGCCGAGGTCGAGCGCGATGAGCTGCGCGTGGCTCGCGTTGCTGGACGGCGCGCCGGCGCGGACCTCGAGCGCGAAGCGGGCCTCGGCGCCGGCCGCGAGGGACGGCGCGCGCGCGAGGAAGAACGACTGCCGGTCCAGGCTCGCCCCCGCGAGGTGCGGCGGGGTTCCGGTCGCCATCGGCCAGCTCTCCCCGCCCGCGTCGACCCGCACCCCGACCGCGTCGGTGGCCGGCATCGTCGTGGCGCTCACGTGCGCGAGCACGAGGTGGCGCCCGGCGCTGGACGGCGTGAAGCGCAGCTCGGCCAGGCCGACCCACCCCTCGGCCTGGGTGAAGAAGCGGTTCTCGAGCGCCGCGTCGCGGTAGGCCGCGCCCGGGATGGGGAACGCGACGAGCCGCAGATCGCGCAGCGTCGCCGTCGCGCCGCTCAGCCCCTGGAGCTCCACGTCCACCTGGCGGGTCCCGCCCGCGTCGAGGAACGCGATGGCCGACCACGGTCCGCCGCCGCTGCTGCCGCTGCGCGTCACCTCGGCGCCGTCGACCGTCAGCCGCGCTTCGGCCCGCTGGGCGCCCGCGACGTCCGCGCTGAGCGCGCCGCTCGCGAGCACGAGCCAGGCGCCGTCGCGCGCGTCGATGGAGAGCGCGCCCCCGAGCGCGCTGGCGAAGCCGCCGCCCTGCGACGCGGTGGGCACGTGGCGCTGGACGAAGGCCGGGCTGGCGGCGCCGCCGTCGGGCGGGTCGGCGTCAGGGTCGTCCGGCCTGGCGTCGCGGGGGCCGCCGTCGTCGGCGCCGCCGTCGGGCGCGTCGACGCAGCGATCGCCCGTGCTCGTGATGCACGCGTCCGCGCAGACCCCGCCGCGGCAGGTGGTCGCGCCCGTGCACGCGAGGCCCGCGTCGCAGCCCTCCGTGAACCTCAGGACGATCTGGAAGGCGGCGCCCGCGACGTAGCCGCCGTTCACCGCCACCCGTGCGACCGGCGCTCCGTCCGCGTCGAGCAGGCGCCCGATGACCGTGAAGCGCCGCGCCGCGTCGCCAGCGCGAGGGCGCAGCCGCACCGCGACCGGGAGCGAGCTGAGCGACTCGTCCACCTCGAGCACGGTGTCCACCTCGAGCACGGTGTCCCCCTCGGTGCTGAAGACGCGCACCTCGATGCGGGCCGCGGCCGCCTCGAGCGCGGGGTCGGCGGTGAACAGCACGTCGACCCGCGTCGGGTCCGCGCAGCCGAGGATCAAAAGGCCGAGGAGGGCACGCCTCATCCCCGGCAGGGTACCGCGTCGAGGCGCCCGAGGGCTTCAGCCGGCTCCACTCCGTCCCTTCCGCTCCCGCACGCGTCTCCCCCGCTCGGCCAGGCGCGAGTCGGCCGAGCCCCGGCGTTGCAAGGGCCGCAGCCGCTTCGGCCCGAGCGACGACGGCCTCTGCCCCCGCTGCCGTGGCGCGCTCGCGGAGGACTGATCGGCGCCGCGAGCTCCCCTGGCTCAGGGCCTCGCTCCGACGAGATCCTCGGTGACGCGGAGGGCGACGGCGGATTGGTTGTAGCCGACGCCGGAGCCGACGAGGACGACCTTGTCGCCGACCGAGAGGCGGCCCTCGGCGAGGGCGTCGTGGAGCGCCATGGGGATGCAGGCGGAGCCCGTATAACCCCACTTTTGCATGATGTAGTGGGTGCGATCGGCGCCGAGGCCGAGGCCCTCGGCCACGCGCATGATCTGGCTGCGCCGCACCTGGGTGAAGATGCCGAGGTCGACCTCGTCGACCTTCCAGCCGGCGCGATCGCAGACGGTGCGGAAGAGCATCGGCCAGCCCTCCTCGTTGATCTCGCGCGGGTACTTCTCGACCATTCGCACCTTCGTGCGGCCCGCGTCGATCGACGCGTGGGTGGCGGGCTCGCGGGTGCCGCCGCTCTGGATGAGCCACTGGTGCGCGTGGGCGCCGTTCGCCCGGAAGGCGCTCGCCACCAGGCCTTGCTGCTCCGAGGCGCGCACCACCGCCGCCCCCGCGCCGTCGCCGTAGAAGAAGAACATCGGGTCGTCGGGATCCGCGAGGCGGTGCATCAGGTAGGCGCCGATCACGAGCACGTTCCGGATCGACGGGTTGGTCGCGATGAGCCCGGACGCGGTGGCGAGCGCGGTGGGGAAGCTCGCGCAGGCGCAGCCCACGTCGAAGGTCCCCGCGCGCTCCGCTCCGAGGCGGTGCTGCACGATCACCGACGTCGACGGCGTCAGATGATCGGGCGTGTCGGTGCCGACGATCACGAGATCGACGTCGCGCGCGTCGAGCCCGGCCGCCTGGAGCGCGGCGCGACCCGCCTTGGCCGCGAGGTCGCTGGTCGCCTCGTCGTCGGCCGCGTGGAAGCGGGTCGTGATGCCGCTCGGCGCCTCGACCTTGTCGACGAACTCCGGGTAGCGCTCCCGGAGCGCGGCGTTGGGGACCTCGTTCGAGGGGACGAACATGCCCGTGGATACGAGCGCTGAGAATGTCTGACGGGTCATCGACCTATGGCCTCCGTCCCGTCTGCCCGACGCCGCCGAGCATACCCCGAAGCGTCAGGTACGCACGGTGTTCCTCGTTCACGCCGCAGGTCCAGTCCTCGCAGCCGCTCGAGAAGCCGTAGCGCGCGTCGATCCACACGCCCTCGATGAACGAGAAGCTCGCGCCCGCGTTGACGAAGTGGCGCTGCTGGAGGGTCCCGTTGCCCTGCTGCTCCCGGACCCAGACGTACTGCCCGCCCACGCCGAAGGTGGGGAGGATGTTCACGTCGAGCCCACCCCCCGCGGTGACGGCCTCGTAACACTCGTCCGAGAGCGTCCCGAGGTCGGTCGGGTCGACGACGTCGTTGTGCACGCGCGAGACGTTCGCGAAGGGGCGGATGCGGCCGTCCCAGAAGCGTCCCTCCACGCCGGCCCGCAGGTTGTAGCCGTCGATGTGCGCGTCGGCGCTGCTCCCCGTGTTGGTGTTCGCGTCGAAGTACTGGAACGCGGCCTGGGCCCGCACGTACTCGTGCTCGAAGGTCACCGAGGGCGAGAGCAAGACGACGTGGAAGGAGCTGGTCGGGAAGCCGCGCGCGTCCCGGCCGACGTTCGACCACGGCACCTCGTAGAAGCGCGCGAAGGGCGGGAAGGTGCCGCCGATCATCACCGTCCCGGTGGTGCTGGTCGGGTTGCCTGCGTTGACGGTGAAGCCGAGGTGGAGGCCCTCGAAGAGCTCGTAGCGGGCGAGCACGCCGTTGCCGCGGTTGAAGCCGCTGACGAGCAGCGGGAAGCGCGTCAGGTCGTCGGTGAGCAGCATGTTCGCGACGTACGCGGAGAAGTAGTCGAGGCTCGCCGGATCGGTGATGCGGCCGACGTCGACCTGCAGCCCCTCGTACTCGAGCCGCAAGAGCTGGTTGCGCACCTGGATCGCCGCCTGGCCCTCCCACACGCTCGTGCCGTAGGGGCCCGCGTTCAGCTCGAGCTCGCTGACGAGGGTGACGTGTCGACCCCAGCGCGCGCGCAGGCCGATGCGGGTGAGCGCGACGGTGGTGAAGCGGTCCTCGCGGTCGTCGGGGATGTCCGAGCGGTTCATGATGAACTGCCCGTACGCGCCGCCGACGATGGTGGCGTAGGGCTCGACGCTCAGCCGCTCGCCGAGCACGTCGAGGCCAGGCTCTTCGGTCGCGGCGTCCTCGGTGGCCGCCGGGGCGTCGGGCGAAGAGGAGGCCTCCGACGCCGCGCCCTCCGGGATGGGAGAAGACGCGGCGTCCGAGGCCGCGGTAGGGGCGGGATGGTCCGCCGACGCGGGCTGCGCGGCGGCGCCCACGGGGAAGCAGAGGCAGAGCGCGAGCAGCGCGTGGGCGGTCCGCATCGGTCAGCCCCCGATGCCGAGGGCCTGGCGCACGACGTCCAGGGCCGCCTCACTGCGCGCCGCGCCGTAGTGGTTGCGGAAGAGCCCGCAGAAGAAGTAGTTGCTCTCGTCGACGTCGTTCAGCCCGATGGTGCGGTTGTCGGCGCCGCGGAGCGCGGAGCTGGCCTCGGAGACGAACAGGTCCTGTTGCTCCCCGCCCGGCAGGTCCTCCATGACGATCGTCGTGTAGCGGACGGCGTTGTCGCCGCAGGCGCCCGCTCGGCCGAACGCCGTCTGGCCGTCCGCGCAGGGCGTCTCGTGCTCGCCCATCGCGCCGTTGAGGGGGAGCAGGAACTCGGTGGGCGCGAACGCGGCGCGGTTGCCCATCTGACACGCCACCCGGCCGCGCATGGTGGGGTTGCTGCCGCAGAGCGCGAAGCTCGACACGCCGTGGTTCGCGCCCGCCATGTAGATCGCGTGGTCGAGGCGGGAGAAGACGTCGAAGCCCTCGTTGACCGAGAGTCGACGCAGCGCGTCGCGCGTGACGGTCACGCCCAGCGAGAAGCCGACCACGACGAAGCGACGATCGGGGTGCGCCTCCATCGCGGCGCGGATGAAGTGCTGGGTGATCGGGACTGCCCAGCCGTGGTCCATGTTCTTGGCCGCGTTCTCGGTGTCGTTGTTGGTGGCCGGGTCGTCCACCTGATCGAAGCGCAGATCCACCGCGTAGGTGCGCACTCCCGCGCTGGTCAGGCGCTCGGCGAGCATCGGCGCGCCCTCGGTGGCGCCCACCCGCGGGTTGCCGGCGTCGTCGGTGCAAGGGGGCTCGGGGGTGTGGGCCATCCAGGAGTGCGGGGCGTCCGAGTTGCCGTGCACGAGGAGCACGATCGGCGCGCCGGCCGCCTCCGTCCCGCCGAGCTCCGTCAGGAAGTCGCGCGCCGCGCAGCGATAGCCCGGCAGCTCCGCGGCGGGGTAGGCGAGGCCGTCGGTGGTGCACCCGGGATGCGCCGCGAGGTCGTCGCGGTACATCACCGAGGGCGCGTCGCTCGGGTCGGTGGTCGATCCCGTCTGGGTGCCCGCGTCGTCCATGGGAGCCGTCATCGGGGCGGTCGGGGTACACCCCAGGAGCGCGAGGGCGCAGATCACCCTCCACGCACGAGTCGTCGTCGTGTTCATGTCCAATCCCTTTCTCGAGGGCGGCGCGCTCATCCATGGGCGCCGCGAGGTTCGAGATACGAGACCGCGCGCCTCGCGTCGACGACGGCGCGGTTACCCGGGTTGCGCGGGTCGACGCCGGAGCCGGCTGAGCGTGGGCTCGGCGAACGTGGTGTCTTCCACGACGTACTGCACGCGGCGGCCGTCCTTCTCCACGCGCGCCGCCCCGTCGTCGACGAGCTGTTTCAGGGCGAGTTGCACGGTGCGGAGCGGGACCCGCACGCGCTGCGCGATCTCCCGGGCGCCGCCGGATCCGGTAGCGAGCGCGGACAGGATGCGTTGCTCGGCGGGCCGAGCGCAGCGCGGGTCGGGCACCAGCAGCGGGCGATGGGCGCGGAGGGTGAGCGTGTAGCCGTCGCGCTCGATCTCTCCCGCGTCGCCGAGCAAGCTTCGCGCGCGGTGGAGCAGCGTGCGCATGACCGCGTCGTGCTTGGCGCTCGTGAAGGCGAAGCCGTACACGGCGGCGAACGCGTCGTCGAGCTCCATCGGGCCTTCGAGCGCGAGCACGGAGAGCAGGGTCAGCGAGCGTTGCTCGCGGAGATCGGTCGGCGCCCAGGCCGCGCGCTCCGTGAAGCCGCGGCCGGCGTCCAGGATGCGGGTCGCGTCTCCCTTTGCGAGCCACACGTGGGCCACCGGGCCTTCGTCCTCGGCCGGGTCGACCACGCCGTGCGGCGAGAGGGCGTCGGCGCCGCGCTCGAACGCGCTCCGCGAGGGCGCGTCCGGGTCGAGCGCGCTCGCGATGGCGAGCACCTCCGCTTCGAAGGGCGCGAAGCCGCGCGCGCGCCGCAGGCACGCCTCTCGCGCGCCGTCGAACGCGGCTCGATCTCCCGCCCGCGCCGCGTCGAAGAGCGCGCCGAGCGCGCCGTCGCGACCCCCGGCGAGCGCCCGCTCGTAGGCGAGCCACGGCTGCCAGGGCGTGGGGGCGACCGCGCTGAGCTGCTCGAGGATGCGCGTGGCGAGGTGGGGCGCGCCGGCGTGGCGACGCACCCGCGCGAGCACCAGGTTCGCCAGGTACTCCGACTGGAGCAGCCCCTCGGTGCGCGCGATCCGGCTCGCGCGGCGCGCCCGCGCGACGGCGTCCTCGCGGTCTCCCGCCGCGAGCGCGGCGAGCGCGGCCCACGCGGCCGCGTCCGCCACCACGCTCGGGGCGTCGGAGCGCTTACGCAGCGCGTCGAAGCGTCTCAGCGCGCCGGCTGCGTCTCCCTCGGCGAGCGCGCGCAGCGCCGCGTGCTCGTCCGCGAGGTCCGCCGCCAGGCCCGTGGCGTCTGCCGCGGCGGGCGCGAACGACGCGTGCGCGCGCCAGTCCATCTCGAGCAGCGCGCGCCTCGCCCGCTGCGCCAGCACGATCGCGCGGGCGTCGGGATCTCCGCCCACGGGCGGCTCGGGCGCGGACAGCGCGTCGGGCGCGGCCATCCAGCAGACCGCGCGCAGCGCCTCGCGCCAGCCGTCGGCGGGCTCCCCGTCGAGCAGCCGCTCCGCGGGCAGGTAGTCGCCGGCCAGCGCGCGGGTCCAGGCTTGTCGGTGCGCGTCCAAGGACCTTCAGGCCAGGGTCCGTCGACCGCGCGCGAAGAGCAAGAGGCCGAGCCCGAGAGGCAGCGCGATCCAGGGTGATGGCGCGCGCCCGGGCGCCGCCGCGCAGCCGCAGAGGTGCTGCATGTCCGGGGAGACCACGCCGCCGCCCGCGTCCACGCCCGGGCCGGTGGGCGATCCTCCGTCGCGGTCCGCCCAGGTCCACCCGCCGCCGTCGGCCGGGGTCGGCGCCGGGCCTCCGTCCGGCAGCGTGGCCGGGCCCGCGTCCCGTCGCGGAGGGGGGATGGCGGGCGCGCCGCTCAGGCCGAAGAACGCCGCCATGTGTCGCACGGCGCAGATGTCGGCGTCGCTCACGTAGGCCGCGGTCGCGCCGCAGCCCGACTCGGGATCGATGAACGTCGCGTGCCCGCCGCGCGCCACCTCCCAGCTCTCGATCAGCACGCGGCCGCCGTCGGAGAAGGTCTGGCGCTGCTGTCCGTCCACCGTCTCGGTCGCCGTCGGCTCGCGGCCGATCCCCAGCGTCGCCGTCCACTGGTCGAGCACCTCGCGCTGGTTCGCGGGCACGACGATCCCGTCGTTGGTCCCGTGCCACAGCGACAGCCGAGGCCACGGCCCGGCGTGGGGCGACGCGTCGCGCACGAGCGAGGCCCACTCCATCGGGCTCCGGTCCACGCCCGGGCTCTGACAAGAGAACGCGCCCGACACCGAGGTCGCGCAGCGAAAAGGGATCCCCGCGATGACGCCGCCGGCCTCGAAGCGCTCGGGCCAGGTCGAGAGCAGGACCATCGCCATCGCCGCGCCCGCCGAGTGCCCCATCACGTAGGCGCCGCTCACCTCGTGGTCGGCCTCCATCCGGTCGAGCATCGAGATGAGGGAGCGGTTCTCGCCCTCGCCGCGGCGGAGGTTCGCCTCGTCGCCGTACTCGCCCGCCCAGTTGAAGCACGAGACGGGGTTGTTGGCCGAGGTCTGCGCCGGGTAGACGACGTAGAAGCCCAGCTCGTCCGCCAGCGGCTCCCAGCCCGTGTTGCGAAACGTCGCGACGTTCTGCGTGCAGCCGTGCAGCGCGAAGACGACCGGCGCGGGCCCGCTCGGCGCCGGGCTCGGGGTGTAGCGGTGCATCTCGAGGCCCCCCGGGTTCGCCCCGAAGGCGCTCACCCGTTCGAGCGTGCCCGCTCCGGGTTGGGCGAGGGCGAGGGCGGGCGCGACGGTGAGCGTCGAGAGCGCGGCGAGGGCGAGGAGCGAGCGCGTCATGAGTACCTCCAGCAGTGCACGACGACGTGATAGCGCGCCGCGCGCCCGCTTCGGCCACGCGCGCAAGCCCCGTCACACGTTCCGCTCGAGGGCCGTCACGGACAGGCGTCGCAGCCCGCGCCGGTCGACGTGCACCCGGATCCGCTCTCGCATCCGGGGCGGCACATGACGGTGGCGCACGCGCTGCCCGTGCAGCCGACGTCGCAGGCGCAGGCGGCGCGGCAGTCGACCGCCTGGCACGCCGTGTCGCCGCAGGTGATCGCGCAGTCGCCTTCGCAGATGATGCCCGCGCACGAGCCCACGCCCTCGCACGCGATCTCGCAGGTGCCGTCCGGGGGGCAGGTCACGCGGTTGCAGTCGTCGTCCTCGCGGCACGCGACGGTGCAGCGGCCCGTGCCGCACCGGATGTCGGGGCAGCCGCGGAACGAGTCGCACTGCACGTCGCAGTCGCTCGAGGCGCCGCACTCGACGACGCCCCGGCAGCCTCCGAGCCCGACGCACTCCACCGTGCAGGGCGCGTCGCCGCAGAAGACGCCGCCGCGGCACTCGTTCACCGAGCAGCGGACGCGACAAGGCACCCCGTCCGGGCAGCGCGCGGTCCGCTCGTTGATGATCTCGCACACCCCGGCCACGCACTCCCCCGGGCAGACCGCCGCGCAGTCCGCCGAGCCGGCGTCCGGCGTCCCCGCGTCGAGCCCGGCGTCGAGGCCGGCGTCGGGCGCGCCCACGCAGCCCACGCGCGGATCGCAGCGCCCCTCGCACCGAGCGTCGTCGCCGCGCAACCCGCACGAGCCGGCCAGGCAGACGGGCGCCGCGCACGGGACGGAGCCCGCGGAGCACTCCGAGTCCGCGACGCACTCGGGCGGCGGGCAGGCCTCCGGGGTCTCCGGGGTGCACTCGGGCGAGACACAGACGCCGCCGACGCAAGACGTCGCGGCGGGGTCGCCCGCGCCCGGACAGCGGACCCCCTCGCAGCTTCGCGTCATCACGACCGTGATCGCGCGCGCGTCCCGGGTCTGGACGGCGACGACGCGGCTCGCGATCGACGCCTCGCCTCGCTCGAGCGTGACGCGCACGAAGAGCACGTCGCTGGGGACGGTCAGCTCCGCCAGGCGCGTCGGGGTCACGAGGCTGTCGCGCAGCGAGACGTCCTCACGCGCCGAGGCGAGGGGCGCCGCGAAGTCATCGCTCCTCGCGACGTCGACGCGCGCGTGGGTCACCTCGAGGCCGGGCGCGTAGTCGGACCGCAGGCTCACGAGGAGCAGCGGCTCCGGCTCGCATCCGGCGATCAACAGCAGGAGGATCCAGGCGCCTCGCACGGGCGCCACGCTACCGCGTTTGGCCGTCGAGTGGATCAGCGGGCGCGGGCGTCGGCCTCGCGGCCCTCTTCGAGCACGCGCTCGGGCACGCCCTTGAGGTTCCAGACGATGCCGAGCTTCTCGAGGCCGAGGAGCACGTAGTAGGTCAGGTCGACCTCGCCGCGGTAGAAGCCCATGCGCGCGCTGTTCATGTAGCGGTGGTGGTTGTTGTGCCAGCCCTCGCCCATCGTCGCGAGCGCGATCCAGAGGTTGTTCCGGCTGTCGTCCCTGGTCTTGAAGCGGCGCTTGCCCCAGACGTGGGCGAGCGAGTTCACCAGGAAGGTCGAGTGCCAGACCAGCACGCGGCTCGCCGCGAAGCCGATGAAGAGCCCGGGCCAACCCCAGAGCGACCACACGAGGAAGCTCGAGACGACGGGCACGATGAGCCAGTACTTGTCGAGCCAGCGCAGCTCCGGATACTTCGCGAGATCCTTCACGCGCTTCATGTCGGTCTCCGCGTTGCCCGCGAAGAGCCAGCCGAAGTGGCTGTGCCAGAAGCCGTCGACGACCGGGGAGTGGAGGTCCTTCTCCGTGTCCGAGTGGAGGTGGTGCGAGCGGTGGTGCGCCGCCCACCAGAGCGGGCCGCGCTGGATCGTCATCGTGGCGAGCACCGCGAGCACGAACTGGAACCAGCGGCTCGTCTCGTACGCCCGGTGCGCGAAGTAGCGGTGGTAGCCGCCGGTCACGCCGAACATGCCGACGAAGTAGAGGACGGCGCAGACCGCGACCGACTGCCAGGTGACCCCGGACCAGAGCGCCCCGAACATCACGAGGTGCGAAAGCGCGAAGGGGATCCAGCCGAGTCGTTCGTAGCGATGGCGTCTGCGACGGCGTACGTCTCGTTGCGGGCGGGAGGGCGCCGCGACGGGCGCGACCGAGAGGGCGGAGGATGCTGCCTGGTCCACTCTCATGACGGTAGGCACAGGCCCGGAAACGCGGACCACCGACATGTCACCGTTATGTAATTCTTTTGTCTCCGCCTTCGGCGGGGCGGCGCTGCGGGGCGTTGTCGAGGGCTCGCGCGCCCGGTAGCGTCGAGCCATGCGCTTCGTCTGCTTGCTCTCATTGTCTCTCCTCTGGCTCGCCGGATGTGACTGCGAAGGCCCGACCGAGTCCTGCGCCGTCGACGGCGAGTGCGCCGCGGGCGAGCGCTGCCAGGACGGGCGCTGCGTGCCCCGCCCCGACGGCGGCGAGGACGACCTGGACGCGGGCCGCGACGGCGGCGGGCGACCGGACGCCGGGATGCGCTGCAGCCGCGACGAGGAGTGCGGAGACGGCGTGTGCCTGGACGGCGCGTGCTGCGCGTCGGAGGAGGCGGTCTGCGGCGCGCAGTGCTGCGGCGGGGGCGAGACCTGCTTCGGCGGCGCGTGCGTCGTGCCCGGCGACACCTGCATCACCAACCGCGACTGCGCGACGGGGGAGTACTGCGAGCCCGGGCTCGGCGAGGGCGGCGGCGGGAGCGACGGAGGCGTGCCCGACGGCGGCGTCTCGGGCTGCGGTCCCGTGCGCGGGGCGGGGCGCTGCCTGGCCTTGCCGCCTTCCTGCGACGAGGCCGCGCCCGGCGAGCCCTGCGTGAGCGCGAGCTGCGAGTTCCGGCCGCCCGTCGAGGATCTGAACGCGGTGCCGCAGTGGCGCTGGGATCCCACCACCGCGGTCGAGCAGCCGGACCGCGTGGACGTCTGGTCCACCCCGATGGTCGGGCGCATCTTCGACTCCAACTGCGACGGCGCGATCGACGAGCTGGATCCGTCGGCCATCGTCTTCGTCTCCAACGACGTGCGGGCCGGCGCCTGCCACGGGCCCGATCTCTGCCGCCGCGGGGTGCTGCGGGCGCTCGACGGGGCCACGGGCCGGGAGCTCTGGTCGCTCGACGCGGCGGAGCCGGGCTCGGTCGGCTTCAGCGGCGTGTCCCTCGCGCTCGGCGACCTCGACGACGACGGCGTGATGGACATCGTCGCGATCACGGGCGAGCGGAGGCTCGCGGCGATCCGCGGCGACGGCACGGTGATGGCGGTCGGCGCCGACATCCTCCCCGTCCCGACCGAGACCGGCCTCGGGTGGGGCGGCGGCCTCGCGCTCGGCGACCTCGAGGGGGACGGCGATCCCGAGGTGGCGTGGCGAGGCGCGGTCTACACGTGGTCTGGCGGCACCTTCAGCCTGCGCTTCGACGTGCCGAGCGCGCGCGGCGGCTGGCCCCACGGGACCGTCACCACGTCGACGAGCTTCTTCGCCAACCTGGACGCCGACCCCGAGCTCGAGGTGCTCGCGGGTCGCACCGCGATCGACACCGACGGCAGCATCCTCTGGCAGCGCCTCGACCTGACCGAGGGCTTCGCGGCGCTGGGCGACTTCGACATGGCGAGCCCGTCGACGCCCGAGGTGGTGCTCGTGGGCGGCGGTGAGGTCGTGCTGCTCGACGCCGCGACGGGGGCCACGGTGCTGGGCCCGGTGTCCATCGGCGGGACCGGCGCGGGCGGGCCGCCGACGGTGGCCGACTTCGACGGCGACGGCGCGCCCGAGATCGGCGTCGCGCAGGCGAGCGTCTACGCGATGCTGAAGCCCGACTTCGCGGGCGGCACGATCGAGCGCGTCTGGACGGCGACCAATCACGACAACAGCTCTTCCGTGACAGGGTCGACCGTCTTCGACTTCGAGGGCGACGGTGTGGCCGAGGTCATCTACAACGACGAGTGCTACATGTGGGTCTACGACGGGCCCACCGGCGCGGTGCGCTTCGCGGCGCCGACCAACTCCTTCACCGGCACCGAGGCCTCGCTGGTCGCCGACGTGGACGCGGACGGGCACGCGGAGATGGTCATGATCTCCACCGGCGCCAACCCCGACAGCTGGCACTGCAACCACCACATGGGCGGCGCGGGCGGCTACCCGGCCTGGACGGCGCCGAGCTACGGCCGGGCGTGGCGCGGCATCTCGGTCTTCCGGGACGCGGCCAACGCGTGGGTCGGCACGCGGACGATGTGGACCCAGCACGCCTACCACGTCACCAACACGTGCGATGATGCGGACACGGCGTGCGATCCGGCGGGCGGCTACGGGGAGATCCCGCGCCGCCCCCGCGACAACTGGTCGCTGCCCTGGCTCAACAACTTCCGGCAGAACGTGCAGGAGGGCGGCATCTTCGACGCGCCCGACGCGGTGCTCGCGTTGCGGGTCGTCTGCACCGACCCGGTCCGCCTCGTCGCGTCGCTCCGCAACCAGGGCCGCGCGCTCTTGCCGCCGGGCGTGGTCGTGGCGTTCTTCCAGCGCGGCGCGCCGGACGTGGAGCTCGGCCGGGTGACGTCGACCGAGCCCGTGTTCCCCGGGCGCGTGCTCGAGCTGACCCTCGAGGCCCCGGCCGGCGTGCTGCCGACCGAGACCTTCTTCGCGCGGGTGATCGTCGATCCCGAGACGGCGACCTTCCGTGAGTGCCGCGAGGACAACAACGACAGCGAGGACGCGACCGGGCGCTGCCTGGAGTGAGCGATCCGCTGGAGGTGGGATCACTCCTCGATCGTGAACCCCACCGCGACCCGCACCTGCCAGTGCTGGATGCGCCCCTCGCGGATGTCGCCGCGCGTCTCCTCGACCGTGAACCACCGCATGTGTCGCAGGCTCTCCTTCGCCCGCTGGAGCGCGTTGGTCACGGCGTCCTCGATGCCCTGCTCCGAGGTCCCCACGAGTTGAACGATCTTGTATGCGTGCATGGCTCCCCCCAGCCCTCGCCTCTCTCTCCACGAGTACGCCCCGTGTCTCGCCAGGCAACGCGCCGCCTCGAGGCGTGACCGAGAGCGGCGTCCGCGGGCCGACGCGCGCGCGAGGAGACGTCGGCTGACCGTCATGAGCCCGATGCCCGCCCTGCCGCGGGCGACGCAGTAGACTCGCGCGTGATGGACACGCATCGGACTTTCTGTCGCATCTGTGAGGCGCTCTGCGGGCTCGAGGTGGACGTCGAGGGCGGGCGCGTGGCGGCGATCCGACCCGACGCAGCTCACGTCGCGACGGAGGGCTTCTCGTGCGTGAAAGGTCTCAAGCAGCACCGCATGTACGACTCCCCGGATCGGCTGACACGACCGCGGCTGAAGACGTCGAATGGGCACCGCGAGGCGAGCTGGGACGAGGCCCTCGCGGCGGTCGGCGACCGCGTGAAGCGCATCCGAGACGCGCACGGGCCGGACGCGATCGCGATGTACGTCGGGACGGCCGCCGGCTTCAGCATCCTGCACCCCATCTTCGCGCAGGGCTTCATGCACGGGGTGGGCAGCCGCAGCATGTACTCGAGCGCCACCCAGGACTGCTCCAACAAGTTCGCGGTCGCGAGGCAGATCTACGGCCACCCCTTCGTGCAGCCCTTCCCCGACGTCGAGCGCGTGGAGTGCCTGATCGTCGTCGGCGCCAACCCGGTCGTGAGCAAGTGGAGCTTCCTCCAGGTGCCGAACCCGGCCAGGAAGCTCAAGGCCATCGCCGCCCGCGGGCGCGTGTTCTTCGTCGACCCGCGCAAGACCGAGAGCGCGAAGGTCGCGGGCGAGCACGTCGCCATCCGCCCTGGCACCGACGTCTGGTTCTACCTCTCGTTCCTCGAGGCGGTGATCGCGCGCGGCGGCGTCGACGCGAATCGCGTGCGGCGTCACGCGCGGGGCTTCGGGCGGGTTCGGGCGCTGGCGCGCGAGTGGCCGGCCGAGCGCACGGCGGCGGTGACCGGGATCCCCCCGGAGACCCTACGCGAGATGGTGCGCGCGTATCTCGCGGCCGACGGCGCCGCGCTCTACTGCTCGACCGGGGTCAACATGGGCGGCCACGGCGCGCTCTCGTTCTGGCTGCAGGAGACGATCAACTTCGTCACCGGCAACCTCGACCGACGGGGCGGCACGCTCGTCGGCAAGGGCATCTTCGACTTCCCCCGCTTCGGCGTGCGCACGGGCACCCTGATGAGCGCCGAGCGCTCGCGGGTGGGAGGCATCGACTCGGTCAACGACGCCTTCGCCGGAGGGCTGCTCGCGGACGAGATCCTCACGCCGGGTGACGGGCAGATCCGCGCGCTCTTCGTCACGGGTGGAAACCCGCTGATCACGATGGCCGGCGCGGGGAGGCTGCGCGAGGCGTTCGAGAAGCTCGAGCTGCTCGTGGTCCTCGACATCCTGCCCAACGAGACCGCCGCGATCGCCGACGTGGTCTTGCCGTGCACCTCGCCGATGCAGCGCCCCGACCTGCCGTTCGTCTTCCCGCTGTGGCTGGGCATGCAGACGCGCCCGTACCTCCAGGCGACGCGCGCGGTGATCCCGCCGGTGGGTGAGCAGCGGGACGAGGCGACGATCTACACGCAGCTCGCTCGCGCCTGCGGGGCGCCGCTCTTCGGCTCGTGGGCGGTGCAGCTGGCGGCGGAGGCGGCGATGAAGGTGCACTCGCGCGGCGGAGCGCCCCGGCTGCCGCTCGAGTCGATCCTCTCGCTGATGCTGCGCGTGACCGGCCAGCCCGGCTTCGACGCGATCGCCGACGGCCACGGCGCGCTGCGACCCGACCACGCGGGCGGCGACTTCCTCGGGGAGCGCGTGGTGACCGAGGACGGCAAGCTCCACCTCGACCCGGACGCGCTGGTGGAGGCGGCGAGGGCGCTCGACGCGGACTTCTCGGAGCAGAAGCGGGAGCGCGGGCGTCTCCGGCTCATCACCAAGCGCGCGGTCACGACGCACAACAGCTGGACCCACAACCTCGAGGACTTCGTGCAAGGCGACCGCGGCACGAACTATCTCTACCTCCACCCCGACGACCTCGCGCGGCTCGGCCTGAAGGAGGGCGACCTCGCCGACGTCGAGAGCGACACCGCCCGGGTCCGGGTCCCCGTCCGCCGCTCGGCCGACCTGATGCCCGGCACCGTCGCCTTGCCTCACGGCTGGGGCCACCAGCGCGCGCGCGGCCTGAGCGTCGCCTCGAAGACCCGAGGCGTGAACGTCAACTTGCTCGCCGCGAGCGGGCCCGGCACCGTCGATCCGCTGAGCGGCATGTCCACCCTGACCGGCATCCGCGTCGACGTCCGCCGGGCGGACGGCCCACAGGATCCCGAAGACTGGTCGGGCCTGCCGCCTACTGCTCCCTGACGTCGAGCTCGACCTTCCAGCGGCGGTCGCCCTCGCGCGGGATCGCCTCGAGCCGGAGCGTGCCGACCTCGGTCACCCGGGCCTGGAGGCGCACCGGCACGACGTCGCCGGGGGTCTTGCCTTCGGCGGGGAGGGTGGCCTGGATCTCGGGCAGCTCCTCGAGCGCGCCGTCGTCCCAGCGCTCCAGCATGGAGCCGACGCGGTCGTCGCGGCGCACGGAGCTGCCGAAGAAGCGGAACGAGACGGGCTCGCCGACCACGAGGCCGAGCTCCTGCGGCGCCGGATCGCACTCGGTGCCCTCCTCGATGCCGAAGGGCGCGACGCACATCGCGGTGATGGGCGGCTCCATGCCGGGCACGGCGGGCATCGCGGCCTCCACGCCGACGTAGTACGCCTGCGCGGTGCCGCCGCGGATGCGGACGCCCTCGCCGCGCCGCACGTAGGCGTAGTACGCGGCGCCGCGCGCGACGGCGACGTCGAGGCTCGCGCCGTCGAGAACGCGGGCTCGCTCGGCGCCCTCGGCCTCGAGCCAGTCCCCGATGACGTCGGAGACGCGGTCCGCGAGCAGGCTCGAGTTGAACACGCCGCCGTTGAACAGGATGGCCGTCGGGTGCAGGAACGTCGCGCCCTCGGGCAGCGAGAAGCCGTCGAGCTCCTCCGTCGCGGCGACCTGCTTGGCGAGGAAGGCCGCGAGGTGGCGCGTGATGGCCGCGTCCTGCGCGTACGGCAGGCCGAGCTGCGTCAGCGCGGCGCGGGCCCGGCTCTTCGGCCGCTCGGACGCCTCGACCTTGGGGAAGAAGCCCTCGACGAGGATCTGCGTGACCTCGGCCCGGCTCAGCTCGGTGCGGATCGAGCCGCCGACGAGCTTGCTGCCGCGGCTGGGCACGACGATCGGCACGCTCTCCGCGTCGGGATCACCGAGGAGCTTCTCCTTGGCGCTGCGGCACCCGTGGGTGAGCGCGCCGAGCTGCCAGGCGTCGAGCTTCTTGCCTTCCTTCTCGAGCTTCGCGCGCACGGTCATCGCGAGCGCGAGATCCATGTTGTCGCCGCCGAGCAGGATGTGGTCGCCGACCGCGACGCGATGCAGCTCGAGCGCGCCGCCGTCGTCGGCCACCGCGATGAGCGAGAGGTCCGTCGTCCCGCCGCCGACGTCGACCACGAGGATCACGTCGCCCGGCTTCACCTGCTCGCGCCAGGCGCCGTCGGTGCTCTGGAGCCACGAGTAGAGCGCGGCCTGCGGCTCCTCGAGCAGCACCATGTCCTCGAGCCCCGCCTCGCGCGCGGCCTCGGCGGTGAGCTCGCGCGCGGCCGGGTCGAAGGAGGCCGGCACCGTGATGACGACCTCTTGCTCCTCGAGCGGCGCGTCGGGGTGCTTGGCGTTCCACGCGTCGCGGAGGTGCTCGAGGTAGAGGATGCTCGCCTGGAGCGGCGAGATCTGCGGGACCTCCTCGGGCGCGTTCGGCGGCAGGATGGGCGCGCGTCGATCGACGCCGCCGTGGCAGAGCCAGCTCTTGGCGCTCGAGACGACGCGGATGGGCGTCTTGACGCCGAGCCCGCGCGCGACCTCGCCCACGCCGAAGGCGGGCTTGCCGTCCCAGGGGAGGGTGAGCGCGTCCTCGGACAGCTCGCCTCCCTTGGGCAGGTAGAGGAACGAGGGGAGCAGGTCGAGCTCCTCCACGTTGCCGGGGCTGGTGACCTGGGGCACGCGGAGCACGTGCTGCGCGACCTCCTCGCCCTCGCTGAGGTCGAGGTCCACGTACGACAGCGCGCAGTGGGTGGTCCCGAGGTCGATGCCGATGGCGTAGGAGGCGTCGCTCACGACAGCTCGACCTCGGCCGGCGCGATCACGTGGGGGTCGTGCCCTTCGCTCATCTTGGGGAGCTCCACCTGCTCGCAGCGCCAGCCGCGGTGGGCCAGCTCACCCTCGAACGGGGGCTCGCCGACGACGTTGCCGGTGAGCCGGATCTCGTGGGCGTCGAAGCCCTCCTCGACCTTCACGCGCTCGCCCTCTTCCTTGGTGTGGATGGGCGAGATGGTGAAGTGCTCGTCGAGCGCCTTGCGGCAGCCCTCGTGCACGACGCGCGCGGCGGCGCCGATGTCGGCGTCGTCGGCCTCGGCGATGTCCTCGCGCACGAAGTCGATGAAGCGACCCTCCCGCTGGAGGAGGCCGAGGAGCTGGAGCGCCGCCTCGGGGCCGGCCGTCTTGAGGACGGTCGGCGTCTCGACCTTCTTGGGGGCCTTCTTCTTCTTCGCCTTCTCGGGCTTCGCCTCCGGCTCCTCCTTCGGGGGAGGCAGGGCGGGGCCCCCTTCGCGCAGGCGGACCACGCCGGCCGCGAAGTCGGCGTCGAACAGGGTTCGGAAGTAGGCGGCCCACGCGAGGAAGAGGCGGGCGAAGAACGAGGGCTTCGGGTCGCTCAAGGCAGGAGTCCTTCCGTCGGGGCGGACTCCTAGCACATCGACCGGGTCAGGTCGCTTCCACCGCCTCGGGGTCCACCGCGTCCTCCACCGCGTCCTGCATCGGGTCGTCCACCGCGTCGATCGGGGTGGGCGCGGCGTCGAGGTCCTCGCAGGCAGTCAGGTCCACGAAGGCGCGCCGCTCGTCGTGCTCACAGCGCGCGCGGAACTCCGCCGCCGCCGCCTCGCCGTCGGCCTCCTGGGTCACGCGCACGAGCGCGCCCTGGATGGCCTCGTCGCTGGTCTCGGCGAAGGGCCGCGCGCCGTCGGGGCAGGTGAGCGTGGCGCGGAGCTGCGCCGGGGCGGCCTCGATGCCGCAGGCGGGCAACGGGGAGTCCCGGCTCCAGCCGATGGCGTCGTCGGCGGAGGCGCCGTCGGTGGAGGCGCTGACCGGCGCGCGCTGAACGGCGTGCTGGGGGGCTGCGGGGCGAGGCCGCGACGGGGCGCCGCACGCGGCGGCGCACCCGAGGCTCACCGCGATGAGAGCGAGACGGTGGAGCGACATGGGCTTTCTCCTGCGGGAGAAGAGCGCAAATGCCATACCGCTCGCCGGTCGCCACCGCTCCGGCCGATCCGTCCGTGGCGTCCCGCCTCGATCGAGGGAGAAGTCACCGGGCCGGCGTTGTGCGCTCCCACGGATTGTCGGATGATGGCGGCAACATGACTCGTCATTACGTGTGGGCCATCGCCCTGCTTTCACTGGTCACGGCCGGTTGTGAATGTGACGCGCCGCCCGCCGGCGGCCCGGACGGCGGCGGGGGCGTGGACGCGACCGTCGACGCCAGCGTCGACGACGGCTGCGAGGTCGGCGAAGACGACGACCTCGACGGCCTGGACAACGCCACCGAGTGCGAGCTCGGGCTCGATCCGCAGAACCCGGACGGGGACGGAGACGGGCTCCGCGACGGCGTCGAGGTGAACTATCCGCGCATCTGCGTGGCCGCCGATCCGGCGATGCAGCGCCGCGACCCTCTCCCGAGCTGCGTGAGCGACGCCGACTGCATGGCCGGCGAGACCTGCAACGGCCTCGACCCGCGCTCGCCCGACTCGGACGGCGACGGCGTCAATGACGCGGACGAGGACCGCAACGGGGACGGCGTGATCGATCCGTCGCGCGGCGAGACGGATCCGCGGCTGCGCGACACGGACGGCGACGGCACCCCCGACGACGAAGAGGGCATCGCGGTGTGCCGGCCCGACGGGCTCGCCATGCCGGACATCCACCTCATCCCGATGGGCGAGGGGCAGCTGGCGCTCGACGACGAGTGGGGCGCGCCGCGGCCGCTGCCGGGCATCGGGCTGGTCTTCGACGACGCGGTGGCCGAGGTGGCGGGCTTCGTCTTCGAGCGCCCGACCGCCGCGGGAGACGCGACCGGCGAGGCGATGGCGGTCGAGGCGACGATCACCGGCGCGCTCGGCGGCGTCACCCCCGTGCTCGTCGGGCGCAGCGTGACCGTGCACGACGGCCGCGAGGCGATCACCAGCTTCTACCGCTACGCGTCCGGCGCGGCGAACGCGGCCGCCTCCCGGGACGCGGCCGCGGCGGCCCTCGCGGGCGGGGCGCCCGCGGCCAGCACGGAGACCTGGCGTGACGTCCCCGAGCTCTTCCTCGAGGTGATGACCGTCCTGAACACGATGAGCGGCTCGACCTCCGTGCTCTTCGCCATCGCGCCCGCGGACGCGTTCGACGACACCGCGCGCGACACCGCGATCCGGGTGCGCGACCTGACCAACGCGACCGGCCTGGCGGCGAGCGGGCGCGAGCTCGACTTCAACTGCGAGATGTGGGTGACCGAGAGCGATCCCAGCGCGGACTTCCTCTGGCTCGTCGACACGTCGGGCTCGATGAACGACGACCAGGAGCGGCTCGGCAACGTCGCGGGGCGGTTCTTCTCGACCCTGAACGACGCCGGCGTGGACTTCCGGGTCGGCGTGTTCGAGGCGGCGTGGTCCTCCATCGACTTCGACGCGGTGCAGCCCGGGTGGCCGAGCGGCTTCCAGTGGGTCGAAGGCAGCGACCCGATGGGCGTGCAGGAGCTCCAGTACCGCGTGACGCGCGGCGCCTACATGGGCATGGGCGGCGACACGGTCCGGCCGTTCGATCTCGGCGGCAGCGGCGAGGAGCCCGTCTCGGCCGGCGTCCTGACCATCGAGGAGTTCGAGCGGCGCGCGGCGATGGGCTCGACCGATCCCAACCGCACCCTCCGCCCCGACACGCAGGTCGTGACCTTCTTCGTGACCGACGAGCCGGGCACGAACGACGACGGCCGGTACTTCAGCAACGACGCGGCGCGCTGGGGCACGACGCCGGAGATGCGCATCATGAGCGCGACGCAGTTCTATGCCGACCGCGAGGTGCTGACCTTCGGTCTCGTGCGCGACTTCGGCGAGATGTGCCCGGCCCAGCGCGACTTCCCCAAGTGCACCATCGCGGGCAACGGCGGCGCGTTCATCCCGATCACCACCGCCACCGATGACGAGGTGCGGATCGCCATGGACCGGATCGTCGAGGCGGTCGCGGGCGCGGCGTCGCGCTTCGTGTTCACGCAGACCCCGATCAGCGCGACCATCCGCGTGCGGGTCGACGGAGTGGACGTGCCCCGCAGCCGCGCCGACGGCTTCGACTACGACGGCGCGTCCAACTCCATCGTCTTCCGGGGCCGCACCTTCCGCCCCACCATCGGCTCCGAGGTGGTCGTGAGCTACCGCGTCTGGGGCTCCGGCGTCATGTGAGCCATCGCAGATTCCGCAACGATTTGGAGCACCTCCCCATATTGTGAGGCGGCCTGCCGCGGCTAGTGCCCCAGGAGGTGGACCAGGCCGACCATCCCAGGTCCGACGCCGACCGGCTGCGGAGCTTTCTCGGTCACCTCATCGCGGGGTGCGCCGTGGCCGTGATCGGCTACCTCGTCGTCGGGATCCCGCTCCAGAGCGCGCCGATCCTCTACACCGCGGCGGTCACCATGGCGCTGGGCGGCGTGGTCTGGTGGGCGCGTCGGCGGGCCCAGCGAGGGCACACCGAGCACGCCGCGACCACGGTGGCGATCGGCATGTTGCTCGTCGCGCTCCTCGTCGCCCCCGTCTTCGGCTTCCTCTACCCGACTCTGGTGCTCGTGTGCCTGCTCGCGGTCGTCATCGCCATCCCCTACGTGGACCGGGCGCTGCTCCGCGTGCTCGTCCCCTCCGCCGTGGTCGCCGCGTTCGTGGTCAGCGTGGTCGGCCTCTGGCAGGACGCGCTGACGCCCGTGCCGCTGTGGGCCGAGCAGACGCTCCTCGTCGTGACCTCGACCATCTCCGTGTACCTGAACATCACCATGATGGTGCAGGTGCACCGCCGGCTCCGGGAGACGCTCCAGTTCGAGCGGGAGGCGACCGAGGAGCTGGGGCGGGTCAACCGACAGCTCGAGGTCATCGTCGAGAGCTCCCCCGCGGCCATCCTCCTGCTCCGCCTCGATGGCACCGTGCTGTGGGTCAACCCGGCCTTCGAGCAGGTCTTCGGCTGGCGGACGGAGGATCTGGTCGGGCAGAAGCCCTCGCCCGTCACCGAGGAGACCGAGCCCGAGTTCCGGGCGAACATGGAGAAGCTCGCCGCGGGAGAGACCCTCAGGGGCGTCGAGGTCCGTCGGAAGCACAAGGACGGGCGCTGGGTGGACACGCAGGTCTGGGCCGCGCCGGTGCAGATGCCCGAGGGTGACACCGCGGTCCTCTCGGTGATCGTCGACGTCACGGCGCGCAAGGAGGCGGAGCGGCGACTCGAGCAGGAGCGCTCGCGCGCGGAGGAGGCGTCGCAGGCGGCGCGGGTGGCTGAGCGCCGCAAGGACGAGTTCCTGGCCATGCTGGGGCACGAGCTGCGCAACCCGCTCGCCCCCATCACCACCGCGCTCGAGGTGGTGAAGATGAGCGGCGACGCGACGCACGAGCGCGAGCACGCGATCATCGCGCGGCACGTCCGGCACATGACGCGGCTCGTGGACGATCTCCTCGACGTCTCGCGGATCACCCGCGGCAAGCTCCAGCTCCGTCGGCGGAAGATCGATCTGCGCGGCGCGATCGATCAGGCGGTCGAGATGACCGCGCCGCTCTTCGAGGAGAAGCGCCATCGGCTCGAGCTCGATGTCCCGAACGGCTTCACGGTGAAGGGAGATCCCACGCGCCTGGCGCAGATCTTCTCCAACCTCCTGTCGAACGCGGCGAAGTACTCCGAGCCGGAGGGGGTCGTCACGGTGCGCGCGACGGCCGTCAGCGGCTCGGTGAAGGTCACCGTCGCCGACGAAGGGATCGGCATGAGCGAGGAGCTCGCCGCGTCCGTGTTCGACCTCTTCGTCCAGGCCGAGCAGGCGATCGACCGTGCGTCCGGAGGGCTCGGCCTCGGGCTGACCCTGGTGCGTAGCCTGACGCGGCTGCACGACGGAGAGGTCACCGCGAGCAGCCCGGGGCCGGGGCGCGGCAGCACGTTCGAGGTCCGGCTGCCGCTCGCGATGGGGGTGCTCGACTCGGTCGACAGCCTCCCGCCTCAGGAGATCGACCTCCCCTCGGTGCGCCGCGTGCTCGTCGTCGACGACAACGAAGACGCGGCGGAGCTGCTCGCGCACGGCCTGCGCCGTCGCGGCTTCGAGGTGGAGCTCGCGTTCGACGGACCGAGCGCGATCGACGTGGCCCGGGAGTTCTTGCCGGACGCGGCCATCCTCGACATCGGCTTGCCGGTGATGGACGGCTACGAGCTCGCGGGGCGCCTGACGGGTCAGCTCGCCGAGCGCCCGCGGCTCGTCGCGGTGACCGGGTACGGGCAGCAGAGCGATCGCGACAAGAGCGCGGCGGCGGGCTTCGACGTGCACCTCGTCAAGCCGGTCCAGATGAAGCAGGTGCTCGACGCGTTGAAGAAGGAGCGCCCGAGTCCCTGAGAGCCCTGTCTCCTCGGGCACGACCCGAGCGGGTGATGCGGGCGCCTCCCGCGCTTACGTAGGAGGCATGATCCGAGAGAAGGACGCGCTCGCCTATCACCGCGAAGGCCGCCGGGGGAAGATCGAGGTCGTCCCCACCAAGCCCGTGGCCACCCAGCGGGACTTGAGCCTGGCGTACAGCCCTGGCGTGGCGGAGCCCGCGCGCGCGATTCACGCCGACCCGCGCGCGGTCGATCTCTACACGGCCCGGCGGAACCTCGTCGCGGTCGTCACCAACGGGACCGCGGTGCTCGGGCTCGGCGACGTGGGGCCGCTCGCCGCCAAGCCGGTGATGGAGGGCAAGGCGGTGCTCTTCAAGAAGTACGCGGACATCGACGTGTTCGACATCGAGGTGCGCGCCCACGACCCCGAGCACCTCATCGAGGTCGTCGCCGCGCTCGAGCCGACCTTCGGCGGCATCAACCTCGAGGACATCGCCGCGCCCGCGTGCTTCCACGTGGAGGAGGAGCTCGAGAAGCGCATGAGCATCCCCGTGTTCCACGACGATCAGCACGGCACCGCGATCATCAGCGCGGCGGCCCTGATGAACGCGGTGGAGCTGCAGGGCAAGGACCTTCACGAGCTGCGGGTCACCTGCGTGGGCGCGGGGGCGGCGGCGGTAGCGTCGATGAGCCTCTGGACGCGGCTCGGGGTGAAGGCCGAGAACATCACCATGTTCGACGTCGACGGGATCATCCGCGAGGACCGCCCGGGCCTCGACGTCTGGCGACGCGCGTTCGCGGCGCCGGCGGACGATCGGCGGGTGACCCTCGCCGACGCGATCCAGGACGCCGACGTGCTGATCGGGCTCAGCGCGGGCGGGATCGTCAGCCCCGACATGCTCCAGAACATGTGCGAGCGCCCGATCATCTTCGCGCTCGCCAACCCCGACCCGGAGATCAGCTACGAGGACGCGTGCGCGGCGCGCCCCGACGCGATCGTCGGCACCGGTCGCAGCGACTACCCCAACCAGGTCAACAACGTGCTGGGGTTCCCCTACATCTTCCGCGGCGCGCTGGACGTCGGCGCCACCCACATCAACGAGGAGATGAAGCTCGCCGCCGCGCACGCGCTGGCCAAGCTCGCGCGTCAGGGCGTCACGGACGACGTGCTCTCCGCGTACGGCGGCGAGCCGCTCAAGTTCGGGCCCCACTACATCATCCCCAAGCCGGTCGACGCGCGCTCGCTGTACTGGGTGGCGCCCGCGGTCGCGAAGGCGGCGATCGACAGCGGCGTGGCGCGAGACAAGCTCGACGTCGAGGCCTACGCGAACGAGCTCGAGCGCAAGCTCAGCCCCACGCGCAAGGTCATGTGGCACGTCACGTCGCTCGCCAAGCGGGAGCCCGGGCGCATCGTCTTCCCGGAGGGCGAGGAGGACTCGATCCTCCGCGCGGCCGAGATCGTCAGCCAGGAGCGCATCGCCACGCCCATCCTCCTCGGGCGGACCTCGGTGATGCGAGAGCGCGCGATGGCGCTCGGCGTCGATCTCGAGCGCGTGCAGCTGCTCGACAACCACGCGTCCGAGGAGAACCTCCGCTACGCCGAGGCCCTCTTCGCGCTGCGCAACCGGCGGGGCATGACGCTCAACGCGGCGCGCCGGCTGATCCATCAGCGGCTCTACTTCGGGCTGATGATGCTCCAGCTCGGCGAGGTCGACGGCCTGGTCTCGGGGCTGACCGGCGCCTACCCGGAGACGATCCGCCCCGCGCTGCAGATCATCGGGGTGCGCGACGAGGTGCGCCGCGCGGCCGGCTGCTACCTGGTGGTCACGAAGAACGACGTGAAGCTGCTCGCCGACACCACCATCAACATCCAGCCGGACGCCGAGACGCTCGCCGAGACGGCCATGCTCACCGCCGACCTCGCGCACAACCTCGGCATCTCGCCGCGCATCGGCATGCTCTCCTTCTCGAACTTCGGCGACGCGCCCCACCGCCACTCGCAGAAGGTGGCGCGCGCGGTCCAGCTGATCCGCGAGCGCCGGCCCGACCTCGAGGTGGACGGCGAGATGCAGGCCGACGTGGCGCTCCTCGAGGAGGCCCGCGAGCCCTACCCGTTCAGCACGCTGAGCGGCTCCGCGAACGTGCTCATCTTCCCCAACCTCGACGCGGGCAACATCGCCTACAAGCTGCTCGCCGCGCTCGGGAGCGAGGTGATCGGCCCGATCGTGCTGGGCGTCCGGCGGCCGGTGAACGTCCTGAGTCAGGGAGCGAGCGTTTCCAAGATCGTGCACATGACCAGCCTCACGGTGGCGCACGCGATCCGGCTCGCGCGCGCGTCGGTGCAGCCCTCGAAGATGCCGTAAGCTCGACCGGTGGAGACGGAGGGGGCGACCGCCACCGAGCGCTGGCTCGGCGGCGCGCAGACGTCGGTGCCCGGCTCGGCGGCCGACACGCTGCTCGAGCTGAACCGCCGCGCCGACCTGGCGCGCGGCGGCGCGTGGCTCTCGGCGCCCGCGGCCCTCGCCCTCGGCGGCGCCCGCTTCATGGTGGAGGGCGCGGCCTCCTGGGTCGGCGTGCTCCTCGTGACCAGCGCGGTCGCGTTCTTCTCCATCGGGTGGCTCCATCGGGGCCGGGCGGCCGGGAGGAGCGCCGGCCTGTCGGTCAGCGCCGTCGCGCTGCTGACCTTGACCGGGATGGCGTGGCTCGACGGTGGCCTGTGGTCGGACGGCGCGCTGTGGCTGCCATTCGTGCCCCTCGTCGCGGTGCTCCTCTGCCGCCGGAGGGTCGCGCTCGGCGTGGCCGCGCTCGCGGGCGGCGGCGCGATCGCGCTCGTGGGCGCGCACGCGCTCGACGTCCTCTCCGTGCCCCCCGGGGCGCAGCTCCTCTTGCGAGGCCCGGCGATCCTCGGGGCCCTCGCGTTCGCCACCGCGCTCGGCGACCTCTACGAGCGCGCGCGGCGGGTCTCGGCGGCCGAGAAGCACCGGCGCGAGACGCGCCTGCGCATCCTGCTCGAGGGGATCCCCGACGCGCTCGTGCGGATCGACGCCGGCGGGGTGGTGCTCGACTATCGCGACACCGACCTGACCCCGCTCCATCTCCCCGCGGATGCGGTGGGTCAGCCCCTCGACGCGTTCCTCCCGGAGGACGCGGCGCAGGCGGTCCGCCGACAGATGACCGAGTCGCTCGAGGGGGCGCTCATCGCGCGCGAGCACCGCTGGCCGCACCGCGAGGGCGGGATGCGCGACGTCGAGGTGCGCACCCTGCCGCTACAGGGCGAGGTCGTCGCGCTGATCCGCGACGTGACGGAGATGCGCGCCGCGGAGCGCCTGCGCGACGAGTTCGTCGCCGCGGTCAGCCACGAGCTGCGCACGCCGCTCACCTCCATCGAGGGCTCGCTCAAGCTCCTGAGCGGCGGCATCGGTGGGCGCGTCGAGGGCAAGGGCGCGGAGCTGCTCGAGCTCGGCCTCCGGAACGCGACGCGGCTCCGCAGCCTGATCGACGACCTGCTCGACGTGCGCAAGATCGCCGAGGGGCAGTTCTCACTGGAGCTGCGGGAGGTGCAGGTCGACGAGGTGGTGGCGCGTCTCGAGCAGCTCCATCGGGCGGCGGCGGAGGCGCGGGGCCTGCGCCTGGTCACGCGGGTGGAGGCGACCGGTCTGGTGCTGGCGGACCCGGAGCGGCTCGTCCAGGCGATCTCCAATCTCCTGTCGAACGCGATGCAGCACTCGCCCGAAGGCGGCCGCGTGACCCTGGTGGCGCGAAACGCCGAGGGCGCCATCCGCATCGCGGTCGAGGACGAAGGCGAGGGCGTCGCGCCGCGTGACCGTCAACGTATATTTCGACCGTTCGAGCAGGCGGTCGCCAAGCGACACGGCGTGGGCACCGGGCTCGGGCTCCACATCGCGCGCGAGCTCGTCGAGCGCATGAACGGGCGCATCGGCGTCGAGGAGGCGCCCGACGGCGGGGCGGCGTTCTTCGTGGAGCTCCGCCGCGTCGAGGTGGTCGAGCCCGCCTCATCCCGCAGCGCCACCCGGACGTGATCCCTCACGCGCGGAGCGGCCCGCCGCCGAGCCAGTAGCGCCAGCCCAGCGTCAGCGCGCGCGCCACCAGCAGCGCGAGCATCGCCCACCAGACGCCGTTCAGGCCCCAGCCCATCGGGAGCACGAGGGCGAGGATGCCGCAGGCCGTGAGCGCGCTGACGATCATCTGCACCGCGAGGAAGCGGAAGTCCTGCGCGCCCTGGAACAGGCCGTCCCAGACGAAGACGAGCGCGCCGATGGGCTGGCTGACGACGACGAAGACGTACACGTCCGCGACCCGCGCGATGACGTCGGCTTCGTCCGTGAACAGGCGCGGGAGCGGGTGGGCGAGCAGGGCGAAGAGGGCGGCGAGCGCGAGCCCGAGGCCGAGGCCCCAGCGCAGCAGCATGTTCGCGACGTGGCGGGCCTCGGCGCGGTCACCGCGGCCCAGCGCGCTGCCCACCAGCGCCTGGCCAGCCACGGCGAGCGCGTCGACGACGAGGGAGAGGAACAGCCAGATCTGCGCCGCGACCTGGTGCGCCGCGACGTCCAGCGTGCCGAGCCGCGCCGCGACCGCGGTGGCGTAGGTGAAGACGAGCAGGAGCGAGAGCGTGCGCAGCGCGAGCGCGCCCCCGACGCGCGCGAGGTGGGTGACGTCGGCGAGCCGGGGCCACGCCCGCTCGATGCCGAGCGTCTCCCGCGCCCGGAAGAGCAGGAGCCAGACGAAGACGAGCGCGCCGGCCCACTGCGCGAGGGTGGTCGCCCACGCTGCGCCCGCGATGCCCCAGCCGAGCCCGAAGATCAGCAACGGATCGAGCGCGAGGTTGACGAGGTTCAGGCCCAGCGTGACCCACAGCGGCGTGCGCGTGTCGTGGTAGCCGCGGAAGACGCCGTGCCCGACCGTGACCAGGAGCACGGCCGGCGCCGCGAGCGCGCGCACGCGGAGGTAGGCGAGGGCGGGAGCCCGGAGCTCACCGCTCGCGCCCATGAGCGAGAGGATCGGCTCGGCGGCCAGCTCGAGCACCAGCGCCGCGCCGACGCCGGCCACGACCGCCAGGCTGAGCGCGCTCATCGTCACGCGGCTCGCCGCCGAACGGTCCCCCCGGCCCACGGCGTCGGCGACGAGCGGCGTCGTCCCCGTGGCGAGGAAGTTGAACACGAAGAAGGCGAGCCCGAACACGCTCGCGCACACCCCGAGGGCGCCGAGCTGCGCGGGCCCGAGCCGCCCGACGAAGGCGGTGTCGACCAGCGACACGAGCGGATCGGCGGCCAGGGCGCCGAGCGCCGGGATCGCGAGGCTCAGCGCTGTCTTCGCTCGGCTCATCTCGCGCCGGCTTGGCACCGACGGTCTCCGGGGACAAGGCCGTTCGATGCCCGGAAGGGACGGCCGTGGCTCGGTGTTCCGCCTCCATGCGCTTCGTGGGTCCATACACGTGTCTCGAGTGCGCCGCGCAGAGCGACGTACAGGTGTCGTGCCCCCGGTGCGGGGGCGCGATGTGTGACGTCGACGGCAGGCCGCCCGCGCGGCCCCGCCGCTTCGATGCGCGCGTGCTCGGGGGCGCCGTCTCGCGCGGGGCGGCCACCCTCGGAGCGTCGGTGTGGCTCATCGCGGCCACCGTCACCTTCGGCTTGCTGATCAATCGCGGGCACCGCGCCGTCGGTCAGCCGGTCTCCGACGCCGCCACCCTCTCGCTCGTCCTGCTCGCCCTCGTCGTGGCCGCGGCGGTGGCCGTGGGCGCGCTGGTGGGGGGCCGGGGGCGTCGCTGGCGGGCCTGGTGTCGGGCGGAAGGGGAGCGGCTCGCGGCGCGTCGTCGAGATGGCCGGCGGGTGGCGCGCATCGCCGATCTCCGGGATTCCGAGCCCGTTCGTTTCGTCGGCGCGGTCCGCGTCCTCGAGCCGGCGCGCGGCGTCCCGGGCCTCGCGGCCCTCCACGACCTCGACGACGATCGCGCGGGCGGCGTCTACCTGGTCGAGGGCGGCTCGGGCGCGGCGCTCGTCGATCTGGACTGCTTCGAGCTGTGGTCGCCGGCCGAGGAGCCGGCCGCGCTCGCGCTCCGCGAAGGCGCGCAGGTCGAGGTCATCGGATCCGGCCGCTGGGCGCCCGCGCGCGGGAGGGTCGAGGGAGGCTACCGCGACGCCCGTGTGTTCCTACTCGCCGGCGCGCCGGACGAGCCGCTCCATCTGAAGCTGCTGCAGGATTGACGGGCCCATCACGGCGCGACGGAGTGCGGGTCGATCGCGCGCGCCGCGGCTTCCTGCTCGGCGGCCGCGGTGCTTTCGCCCGCCGCGCGGTAGATCTCCGCCGCGGTCGCGTGCAGCTCCGCCGTCTCGTAGGCGGAGGCGAGCGCCTCCTCGATCCGCGCCTGCGCGTCGGCCAACCGGTCGCTGCGCAGGAGGGCCTGCGCGAGCTTGACGGTGGCCTCGCCCCCCGGCCGGAGGGCGTGATTCGCCTCGGCCAGCTCGAGCGCCCGGGCCGGGTCGCCGTAGGCGAGGAAATGATCGAGGGCGTGCCCGTACGCGGCCTCGGGCAGCAGCTCGAGCTGAGCCTCGAACGCCGCCTCGGCGCGGGCTCGCCAGGTGGCCGCTTCCTCCTCCTCGCCGCGCGCGATCAGGACGTCGGCGAGCGCGTCCATCAGCTCCGGGCTCTCGGTGCGCTCCACCACGGCGCGATACGCGATCTCGGCGCGCGTCAGGTCGCCGCGCAGGGCGTGGATCTCGGCGATGTGCTCGTCCACGAGCCACCAGCCCGAGAAGACCTCGCGGGCGGCCTGATAGTGCGCGAGCGCCTCGTCCCATCGGCCTCGGTCGAGGTCGACGAGGCCCATCTGCAGGTGGGTCCAGGCGCGGCCCTGATCGGCGTCTCCGACGACGCGCCCGAGCGAGGTCGTCAGCCAGCTCTCGGCCTCCTCGAAGCGCCCGGTCTGCCAGAGGTCGTAGGCGATGCGGAACGCGCCGGAGCTGGACGCCCAGCTCTCGTCGGCCTGCCGGTGCAGACGCTCGGCCTCCTCGTAGCGCCCGGAGTGGAAGGCCACGTCGCCGCGGATCTGCATGACGCCCAGCCGGGTGGTGTCGGGCACGATGACGCCGCGCTCGATCCGGTCGAGGTCCGCGGACGCCTCGTCCAGGCGGTGAAGGGTGAAGTGCAAGTTGGCGCGGGTCAGGAGCGGTCCCGAGCCCTCGCGCGCGAGGTCGAAGGCGCGCGAGAGCGCCGCTTCGGCCCGCAGATAGTCTTGGAGGTCGCCGGTGAGCTGGGCGCGGGCCGCGTAGAGGGCCGCCACGGTCTCCAGCCGGGACCAGTCGTCGTCGAATCGGGTCGCGGCGACTTCCGCCGCCTCGAGGCGGGTCGTGAGGTCGTGGACCGCGCGATCGTAGTCGGTCTCTCCGGGCGTCGCGGAGCTCGCGCGCTCGTCGCTCGGCTCGAGCGGCGCTTCGCCCACGGGGTTGCCGCAACCGCATCCGACGGTGGCGAGCAGGGCGAGCAAGAAGAGAGGGCTGCGGTGGCGCATGAGAAGTGACCCGGGAACGAGAAGGGATCGGGGAACGAGAGCGATGGAGCGTGGCGGGCGGAGCGCGAGCCCTGCCCGCCACGCTGGGGTGTGGCTACGGCGCGTGCGGCGCGGCCAGGTAGGGGAACGTGTCGAGGAACGCCGCGTCGTTCGCGGCGGGGTTCAGCACCCCGACGAACGTGGTGGCGTCCTGTCCGGGCGCCGAGAGGTCCAGCAACACGACCGCGAGGGTCACGTCGATGACGGGGTCGGGGAGCGTGCGGCCGTTCGGGAACCCGGCCGGGGCGCTCGTGTCGAGCGTCAGCGTGTCGGGGATGATGAGGGGCGCGCCCTGAGCGACGCAGGACCCACCGGCGCCGCCCGTGCACGGGACCAGACCCAGACCGAGGAGGTCGTCGTCCAGCGCCGCGTGGAGGCCGTCGATGTTCGCGACAAGCTCTGGCACGAAGGTGCCAGCCGCGTCGTCGACCGGGTCGCCGTCGTTGTAGGCGTTCTTGTTCGTGCCCGCGAGGTCGTTGATGAGCGCGGTGGCGACCGCCGGCATGCCCATGCGGTCGACGCGGGTGTAGTCGCCCGGATCGTCCGTCCGGAAGGCCCAGCCGCCGACGCACACGCCGCCGCCATCTGCGCCCGCGTGCGGGCAGTGGGTGCCGGTGTCGTCGCTGCGGATGGCGACCCCGAGGTGGTAGAGGCGGCACTGAACGGTGTCGCCGTCGACGTCCCCGATGGTGCCGCTCGTGTCGAGCGCGCCGCATGCGGTCATGCAGTCGCCCATGCTGGCGTACTGCGCGTTGTCGCCGGTGCAGACGCTCATGACCGTGCCGCAGTAGTTCTCGCACCACGTGCCGCAGACGTTGGCGCCGGTCTCACCCGCGTGCGGGCAGTGCATGACCGGATCCTCGCCGGCCGGGGCGCCGCCGTGATAGGTGCGGCAGCCGATGGAGTTTCCGTCGGCGGGGCCGCTGGCGCGGACCGGGTCACCGGCCTCCCAGCCGGCGCTGGTGCACACGTCGAGGCACTCGTCGCGATCGGCGTAGAGGGCGTTGTCGCCGGTGCAGGTCATGCCGACCGTGTCGCAGTACGCTTCACAGGTCGGGGTGTCACCCATGGGGGCGTCCGGCACGTCCATGCCGGTGTCGGGGTCGTCCATGCCGGAGTCCGCCGGCATCTCGCCGTCGTCGCAGCCGACCGCGGTGACGGAGAGCGCGAGCGCGATGCCGAGCCAGAGCTTGCTGTTGCTGCGCATGATCATGCTCCGATCCGCGAGGTGGTGGCCCAGACCTCGAGGGTGGTGCCGCCGAGGTCTTCGGTCTCGAGCTCGATCACGATCGCGCTGATGTTCTTCTGGGCGAAGAAGTCACGATCGTTGACGAAGCTCACGGTGCCCGTGGAGAGCGTCTCCTGGAACCCGGTGAGGTCGAAGAAGAAGGGATCCTCGCGGAGGCCCGCCCAGAAGAAGCCGTCGGTCACGCCGTCGATGCCGTTCTGGACCGCGACGGGGCCGGCCTGTATGCCCGGGTCACCGCCGGGGATGCCCTCGACCTGCATGCCCCAGTTGCCCGAGGCGTTCTGCGCGAAGCGCACGTAGAGGTCGTGGTCGGCGAGGTTGTCGCCGTCGTTGTCGATGTGGATGCCGTAGAGCACGTCCGGGTCGTACGTCGCGGTCTGTCCCGCGACCGGATCCACGGGGCCGGCGTAGGTCAGCACCAGGACGGTCTTGCCCGACTCGTTGGTCCAGGCGTAGAGGTCCGCGATGTCGGCGGCGCGGTCGCCATCGACGACGCGGTCCGGCGGGTCATTGTGATCGGCTGCCTCGGCGCGTTCCGGCGTGGTGGTCCCAAGCCATGCGACGCTGCCCAGAAGGCCGAGCGTCGCTGCACCGATGAGCACTCTCTTGGTGTGTCTCATCTCTTCTCCAAGTTCGTTCTTGCCCGAATCGGTCCGGACGCTCGACATACGAGCGCGCGGCCCAATCGGGTCGATCGGAAGTGCGACGAAGGCCTCAGGCCCCGTTTCCCCCCCGAATGAGGCGCGAGTCTAGGCACACCCCCGAGAAAAAGACCATGGATCTGCAGGAGCGCGTCGAGGCCGCTCGTCAGGCCCCATCGTCCGCGCCTGGCTCCGGCTGGTAGGCTCCGCCGGTGGCTCGGGGCACCACGCGGGAGGTCTCACCGGGGCGCCCGCACCCGATCGGAGCGAGCGTCGAGGCCGACGGCGTGAACTTCGTCGTCTTCTCGAAGCACGGGACCGGCGTGGATCTCCTGCTCTACGACCACGCCGACGACGCCTCGCCGGCGCGGGTGATCGGCCTCGACCCCGGAGCCCACCGGACGAACCACTACTGGCACGCGTTCGTGCCGGACGTGGGGCCGGGCCAGATCTACGGCTACCGCGTGCGCGGCCCCTGGGCGCCCGAGCGCGGCATGCGCTTCGACCCGGACAAGGTGCTGCTCGACCCCTATGGCCGCGCCGTCGCCGTGCCTGCGGCGTACGACCGGGGCGCCGCGTGCCGACCCGGGCGCAACGACGCGCACGCGATGAAGAGCGTGGTGGCCGACGTCTCGCTCTACGACTGGGAGGGAGACCTGCCGCTGCACCGCCCGTTCTCGCAGACGGTGATCTACGAGCTGCACGTGCGCGGCTTCACCCGTCACCCGAGCTCGGGCGTGAGCGAGGCGAAGCGCGGGACCTACGCCGGGTTGATCGAGAAGCTCCCTCACCTGGTGGAGCTGGGCGTCACGGCGATCGAGCTGCTGCCCGTCTTCCAGTACGACCCAGAGGACGCGCCCGAGGGGCTCACGAACTACTGGGGATACTCACCCGTCTCGTTCTTCGCGCCCCACGTCCAGTACAGCTCGCGCCGCGATCTCCTCGGTCCGCTCGACGAGCTGCGCGACCTGATCAAGGCCGCGCACCGCGCGGGCCTCGAGGTGATCCTCGACGTCGTCTACAACCACACCGCGGAGGGGGATCACCGCGGACCCACGCAGAGCCTCAGGGGCTTCGCGAACACGACCTACTACGCGTCGACGGACGGCGGCGCGACCTACGCCAACTATTCGGGCACGGGCAACACCCTCAACGCGAACCGCTCGGTGGTGCGCCGCCTGATCATGGACAGCCTGCGCTACTGGGTGCGGGAGATGCACGTGGACGGGTTCCGGTTCGATCTCGCGGCCATCCTGTCGCGCGACGAGCAGGGGCAGCCGCAGCCCGAGCCGCCGCTCCTCTGGGACATCGACACCGACCCCGTGCTCTGTGGGACCAAGCTCATCGCCGAGGCCTGGGACGCGGCGGGGCTCTATCAGGTGGGCTCGTTCGTCGGCGACTTCTGGAAGGAGTGGAACGGGAAGTTTCGCGACGACGTCCGCGCGTTCGTCCGGGGGGACGAGGGGCTGGTGCCGCGGATCGCCGACCGCCTCCTGGGCAGCCCCGACCTCTACGGGAGCCACCCCCGCCAGCCGGAGCAGAGCATCAACTTCGTGACCGCGCACGATGGCTTCACGCTCGCCGACCTCGTCTCCTACGAGCGCAAGCACAACGAGGCCAACCTGGAGGGCAACCGCGACGGAGAGAACCACAACCTGAGCTGGAACCACGGCGTCGAGGGCCCGACCGACGACCCCGAGATCGAGGCGCTCCGCAATCGCCAGATCAAGAACATGCTCGCGATCACGCTCCTGTCGCTCGGCGCCCCCATGATCGGGATGGGCGACGAGATGCGCCGGAGTCAGGGGGGAAACAACAACGCCTACTGTCAGGACAACGAGGTATCCTGGCTGGACTGGCGTCTGCTCGAGCGGCACGCGGACGTCCACCGCTTCGTCCGCGAGCTCATCCGCTTGCGCTGGCTCCGGGACCACGTGCGAGAGGGCGGCCGCATGACGCTCGCCGAGATGCGCGAGGGGGCGCGGGTGCGGCTGCACGGAGTGCGACCCGGGCAGCCCGACCTCGGCCACGCCTCGCACAGCCTCGCCCTGACCGCCTCGAACCTCTCGGGCAGCCTTCACATGTACTTCGCGCTGAACGCGTGGAGAGAGCCGCTGGAGCTCGAGCTCCCGCCGCCTCCCAACGGCTCGGGCCCGTGGCGCCGGGTCGTGGACACGCAGCGCGCGCCGCCCGACGAGATCTCGCCGCTCGCCGAGGCGCCCATCGTCGAGACCGCGAGCTACGTGATCGGACCACGCTCGCTCCTCGCGTTGATGGTGGAGGACGCCGAGGTGGCGCTCCGCGGCGCGTGACGCCCTGGAGCGTGGGGATCGAGGCCGGCGACGACATTCGACCGATCCGGAGGTAGGCTACGCGGCGTGAATCGCGAGCTCTTGGCGTCGCTGGTCCTGGCGACGAGCCTCTTCTCATCGTCGTGCGCGGTGGACGACGTGTCCCTGGTGGGAAAGCTCTGCCCCTGCGAGCGCGAGGGCTACCTCTGCGTGGCCGGGACCTGCCAGCCCGAGGGTAGCTGCGGCGGGGGCGGGCTCTACCAGGTGGGCGACCTGGAGGCGGAGTGGACGACGCCTCACGTGGTGCACTGGACCTGGAGTCGGTTGGACGACACGGACCCCAGTCCCCTCGAGGCGGTCGAGATCATCGTGGGTACGGCCGAGGAGAACGCCTTCGCGGTCGAGCGCTGCGCGTGCCGAAGAGCGTTGGGGCAGGACTGCGACCCCGCCTCGGGGGTTCGCGTGATCGGCCCCGCAGAGTATCGAGAGCTCGCCTTCGACAAGCTGCTGGGCAACACGATGGACGCGCACAACGTGCGCGAGGTGGCCACGCTCGGGCTCGAGCCCGACACGCGTCATGCGGCCGTGCTCGTCAGCCGGGATCGGAGCCTCGCGGGCGATCGGCCCCTCACGAGCGTGAGCAACGTCGCTTTCGCGCGGACCCAACCGATGCCGCGCGATCTCATCACCGTGTTCGATGAGGTGACGCCGCCTTCGTTCGGAGCCACCTATCCCGACGCTAGCTGCAATCCCCACGTCGACGGGCTCGGCTATCGCCATCAGGTGGCCTGTCCGCCGCGTCCGGATCTGCGCGGGCGTTGCAAGACCGACGAGGAGCCGTGCCCGGAGTCGTGGCCGGGAGACGATATCGACGCCTGGTTGTGCGAGCCGGACATCCACCCGGAGCCCGAGTCGGCGTGCTGGATCAGCTTCCGCTGGCAGGGACTCGACGTCCCCGTCTCGCCGAGGCCGCTCCGCCCCGGGCGCTTCGAGACGGCCTACTACGAGATCACGGCCACGATGACGAGCGATCTCGACCTGGACTACGTCGAGTTCGAGACGCGGCTCACCGACGAGGTCGCGCGCGATTGGGAGGAGTTCGGGCGCGGCGGCCTGCGCATGCGCGGAGACGGGGTCGAGCACGTGTACGAGATCCCGCTGCGATCGCTGATCGACAAGGTGGAAGAAGGCGTATTCCTACCCCACACGCCCGAAGATCTGGCGGCGGAGCAGGCGCTGACGTGGCTCCGCATCGGCTCGAACTTCGCCCACGGCGCCGATCTCCACATCCGCTCGATACGCCTCCGCTTCTGAGCTCAGGGCTCCGCGGCGCCGATCGTGTCGGTGCTCCGAGCGCGCCCGAGCACGTCGTCGGGCGGGGACTCGCTCGGGTCCGCCGCGCCGACCGCCGGGCCGTCGGCCGCGGGGAGCCCGGACCGGCGCACCGCGCCCTCGAAGACCTCGCAGATGGTCGTCGAGCCGTCGGCGAAGCGCGTCCCATCCCACGTCGGCAAGGGGCTGGAGCTCACCGCGCCGAGCATCGGGTCGGCGAGCACGGCCGACGCGTCGTCGCTCGGGTTCAGCGCCTGCGCGGGGTCCTCCGGGACCGTCACGCCGCCGTTGTAGTAGAGGTTCGAGCCGATCCTGGGGGACGAGACGTGCTCGGGCGCGATCACGCCGAGGCGCGTCATCGCGCCGCCCGGGCTCGACCAGATGTTGTTGAAGAAGGACAGCCCGTCGCCCCCCAGCCCGCGCCCCGCGTCGTCGACGTAGAACCCGAACGCCTCGCCTGGGAATTCCCCGACGAGTGTGTTGTTCCGGAACACGACGTCCGACGCGCCGCGGACGCTGAAGGGAGCACGCATCGGAACCGGGGAGGTCCCGAGCACGAGGTTGTTTTCGACCGTGACCCCGGTCGGGCGGCGCACCTCGATGAAGCTGCCCGTCGGCCGTCCCTCCCAGTGCATGAAGACGTTCCCGCGGATCGTGTGCTGCATCGCGCCGAACCCGTTGTCCTCCGAGAGCACCATCGAGTCGCTCGTGTCGGTCGCGCGACCCGCAGCGCCGAGGTCCTGGAAGAAGACGTTGCGCTCCACGACGAGGTCGGGGCCATCGGCGATGTGGGCGAGCTGGCTCGACGAGTTGTAGAAGAGGTTCCCTTCGATCCGGACGGTGTTCGCGTCGTCGTTGCAGCGGAGCAGCGCGCCCGTGAAGGCGTCGTGGAGGATGTTGTTCCGCAGGACGATCCGGAGCGGGACCCCTCGCACGCCGCTCGTGATGTGAACCACGCTCGCGATCGGCGAATCCGGCTCCTGCGAGATGTCGAAGCCCTCGAACGTCACGCCGGAGAGGCCGAAGACCCGGATGACCGCGCCCGAGTTGCGGAGCGCGGCCCGGTAGGGGACCTCCGAGCGCACGACGATGCCCTCGTCGAAGCGGCGGCTCGGGTCGATCACGCCTTCGTACAGGCCAGGCCCGACCAGGACGGTCGACGCGTCCGGCACGCTCAGCACGGCGTGGGTGATCGAGGCCCAGGGGCGGTCCGGAGATCCATCGCCCGCGTCGTCGTCCCCGTCGGTGGCCACGTGGAAGACGGCCCCCGTGGGCGGGTCGTAGGCGCAGTCCGAGGAGGGCGGCACCCTCGAGAGGCAGCCGTCTTCGGGGTGGCAGTACTGGGTCGGGCCGCAGAGCGCGCCGTCCGCGTAGAGGCACGCGCCCGCTTCGCAGCGCGCCACCGCGCAGGCGTCCCGCGTCGGGCAGTCGGCGGCGCTCGCGCAGGCGGGCTCGGGGCACGCGCTGGGGTTCTCCACCGAGCAGGCCTCGTCCACGCAGGCGCCGCCCAGGCACGCGGTGGCGCTGGCCGGGTCGCCGGGGCCGGGGCAGGTCGCCGCGACGCAGTCGCGGGTGATCACCACGGTGACCGCGGTCGGACCTCGGACGTCCACCAGCACGGGCCGGCTCACCACGATCACGCCCTCGCGCATCACGTCGAGCTCGACGCGGTGAGGACCGAGCTCGAGCTCCTCGAAGCTGGCGAGGCGCTGACCGCCGACGTACTCGAGGCTCGCGTCGACCTCGTGGAGTCGCTCGACGCCCCCGTCGAGACGGACCCGCACCGCGTCGAACTCGATGTCCGGCACCAGGTCCGTTCGCATGTCGACGATCAGCTCCGCTCGCCCCGGGCCACACGCTGCGAGCGCGCAGAGCGCGTGGGCGGCGAGCGAGAGCCGAGCGGCGGAGCGTGTCACCCGGGCAGGATACGCCGTGGAGCGGCTACATGTCGGGCGCGACGATGCCGAACGCGCCTTCGAGCGCGAAGCGGCCGTCGATCGCGCTCACGCTCGGGGACAGCGTGCCGAGCACCGTGTTGGGGGTGACGCCGTAGGCCTCGAAGTCGGTCGTCGTCGCGATGGACCCGATGGGGAGCGCGGGGCCCGCGTCGTTGAGCGCGAAGGACGCCATGTGCCACGCCATCAAGACCAGCACCTCCCGGAGGCTCGCGCGGTCGGCGACGGAGAGGTCTTCGTTCGTCCCGAACGCGAGCTCGGTGACGGCGAGGCTCCCGATGGTCGGGTCCGCCGCTTCGGTGGTCACGGTGCCGCGGACCGTCGCCGCCATGCGGACGTGCACGCCGGTGGGGAACACGCCTCCGCCCGCCGGGATGGTCATCTCGACGCCGCCGAACATCACCGTGACGCCGCCGTCGGCGCTCGTCGTCGCCACCGCGGGGAGCGCGCTCTCGACCTGGATCATGTCGGGGGCGACGATCATGTCGGGGGCGACGATCCCCTGGAAGCCGCCGGCCCGCCATTGCTGGTGCAAGAGCAGGTTCACGACGTTGGTCGACACGAGGTTGCCGACGTCGGACGTCAGCGCCGTCGTGCCGGACGGCGCGTCCGGGATGGCCACGCCGAGGGTGGCCGGCGGGGAGCCGAGGACCCCGGCCGCGTATCCGGTGCCGAGCACGAAGGTCAGCCCATCGGTCGAGGGGCGCACCTCGTCGTAGCGAGACGAGAAGCTCAAGGCGATGGTGCTCCCGTCGAGCCCGGGCGAGTCGAACGCGTCGGGCAGCGAGCGCACGGAGATGGTCGACAGGAGCCGGTCGAGCAGGTTCGAGATCCCGCCCGCGAGGAAGTTGCTGATGCCGGAGCGGATGTCGTCGCCGCTCGGGCCGTCGATGTGCGAGCTGACGCCGCGCTCGACCTCCTCGCGCAGGGTGCGGCCCGTCGGGAGGGGATCCTCGGCCACCATCGGGAAGTCGGCGGTCACCGCGCCCGTGAGCACGTCGTTGACCGAGATGACCTCCGCCTCGAGCTCGCCGGCCGTGTTGGTGAAGATGCGGATGTCGATCTCGAGCTCCACGAAGGCGACCGAGATCGTGCCCGTGCTGTTCAGCGGCCGCGGCGGGCCGGTGGTGCGCTCCTCGCCGGTCAGGAGCACGTCCAGCTCGACGCCGTCGCCGCGGCCGCGGAAGCGGAGGCCCTCGGCGATGGGCGTCAGGGTCGAGGTGAAGGGCCCGATCACGCGGTTGTCGACGTAGTCGACCTCGGTCTCGATGAGGCACGTGCCGCCGCTCGAGAAGTCGCAGCCGCGCGTCTTGATGTCGACCATCGGATCGCTGAAGCGCGTGTCGAGCTGCTCCTGCAGCAGCCCGCCCGCGAGCGCGGTCACGAAGATGTCGTTGATGCTGTCGAGCCCGTCGGTGGCGTCGCCGTCGTCGATCGCGGTCGGGCTGAGCGCCATCGTCGTCGCGGCGCCCAGGGTCTCGGTCTCGTCGCGAAAGCTCGGCGAGGCGAGCACGGAGCAGACCTCCGAGGAGATCGCGCCGAGGGTGTTCTCGGCCACGATCTCGACGTGGTTGATGCCGAAGCGCGCGGTCGACTCGATGCGCAGGAGGCCCAGGTCGTCCGGGGTCACCGCGGCGCCGTTGGCGGTGACGCTCACGAGCGAGGCCATGTCCGAGACGAGCGCGTGCGTGACCAGCGTGTCGCCAGGCGCAGCGGTGACCATCGCGCCCGGCTCGGGGCTGATGCAGCGGATGCGCGGCCCCGGCGCGAGCGCGCCCCCGCCCCCGTCGTCGTCGGTCGCGCCGTCGACGCCCCCGTCGCCGGCCGCCGGCCCCGAGTCGAAGGTCGGAGGCGGAGGCGCGGGCGGGCGCCCTCCGTCGCATCCGGAGAGCGAGAGGGCGAGCGCGAAGGCGACGAGCGTCGAGACGTTCTGTGGATGCATGATCTCCCCGGAGCGGACAGCGTACCTCTCCTTGCGTTCGACTTCACCGGCTCGTGGGCGGCGTCGCCGCTGCGACACGCGCGCGGGCCGATCGTCGCAACTGCCTCGAGGCGAGACAGTCCCCGGCGCCTCCTCGCCGACATCGGTCGCGCCGATGCTTGGCACGCGCCTTGATGCTCGTCTGTGTGGAGACCCTGAGATGTCTGCACTCGACGATGCGATTCGCGACGACCTCCTCGTGCTGTTCGACGGCTTCGAGCCCTCGAGAGCCACCGCCGACCCGACCGACGAGCGTGACCTGATCAGCGCGTGGACGGAGATCTCGTCGCCGAGCTGGACCGGCACCGTCGGGGTCTGCGGTTCGAAGAGCAGCCTGATCGCGACCGCCCCGCTGCGAGGCATCGATCCGCTCGACTGGGCGGGAGAGCTGGCGAACCTCGCGGCGGGTCGGCTGAAGTACGGGCTCCAGGTGCGCACGCGGGTCCTCGCCACGCAGGGCGTGCCCTCGGTCGCGCGTGGATCGCGGCTCCCGCGTCGCGCCTCCGCCCGCGTCATGACGCTGCGCGGGCCGGCCGGGACCCTCCGCGTCTGGGTCGATCTCGTCGACCGCCCCGGGAGTCACGGCGCCGTCGCCCGCGACCCAGGCCTCGCGCCGGGCGCGAGTCGCTTCTTCGACTGAGCTACAGGAACGAGGGGATCAGCGCGCGCACGCGCTTGAAGCCGGGCTGGAACAGGTGCGTGCGGACGGCGTTCGCGGCGGTGCCGACGCCGCGCGGCAGGGCGCGGAACTCGATGTTGAGGTGCTCGTCGTCCGACTCGATGCCGTGCAGCGTGATCAGCGGCGTCACGACGCTCAGCGCCTGGCGCACCACGGGGTTGTCGCCGATCTTCGGCTCCCGCATCAGGTCGATGGAGAGCTTGTTGTCCTTCGCCTCCACGATGACCGGCGGCAGGTCCATGTACTTCGCCAGCTCCCCGGGCTTGCTCAGATCGAGCGCGCCGGAGCGCAGCAGCGCGGCCACGGGCGTGTGGCTGTCGCCGATGACCTCCATCCAGATCTCCTCGAGCCGGATGTCCATCCGGATCTGATCGGAGTCCAGGGTGACGCGATCGATGTAGACCACCGCCGACGCGCGCACCGGCGTCTTCATCAGGTCCACGCTCGCGGTGACCCGCAGCCCGGGCGGCACCTCGGTGATGACTGGATCTTCGATCTTCCCGCCCTTGGCCGCTTGCTCCATCAGCCAGCGCAGCGCGTCCACGGGCAGCCCGGCCCGGAGGCCGAGGAGGTTGCGGACGGCGCGGGAGATCTCTCCCGGGTGACGCCGGAGATATCCCGACGCGGCGGACAGGGCCCTGGATGCGATGGACATGGGTCCCGGAGCATAACCCAACGTCTCCGCTTTGGGATCTGAAGTGTTTCCGTGGCGTTTCGCATCGGCCCCCTCGAGTCCTCGGCCGCGCTGCCGTTCACCTGGTGCTGGAGGCCGCGGGCGGCGGCTCCGCGTCACGTCCGGTCGGGTAGCCAGGAAGGCTCGACGCCGGGCGCACCGGAGGTTCGATGCGTTCTCTGCGCCCGCTCGCGCTCTGTCTCGTCCTGGTCGGCTGTAACGCCTCGACCACCGACTTCGACCCCTCGTCGGCGGAGGCAGGACTCCTCGAGGCCGGCGACGTCGTCGCGCCGTTCCACGCGTCGGTGGTGCGCGCCCGCGAGGTGCGGCTGGCCTTCGACCCGACGGAAGGTGCCCGCTCCCCGGACGAGGGGACCCCGCGCCCGAGCCTCCGGCTCAATCTCTTCGCGGACGCGGTCTACGACGCGCGACTCGAGCGCATGCGCCGCCTCGAGCACGGCGTGGTGTGGGAGGGCGTCGTGGCCGGCGCCGAGGGCTCCTCGGTCGTCATCGCGGTCGACGACGGCGGCGCGATCGCGGCCACGGTGCGGGTCGGCAACGCGCGGATCGGGCGCCGCCTGTTCTCGCTCACCCCGCGCGGCGGCGGGGTGCTCGCGGTCGAGTGGGACGAGTCCGCGGCGCCGCAGGATCACGCGTCGGTCACGCCCCGCGCGCTCGCGCCTTCGTTCCGGGTGCCGACCCGGCCGGAGCCGTCGCCCGACGCCGACGTGGAGGTCGACGTGCTCGTCGTGTACTCCGCGGAGGCCGCCCACGCGGCGGGGTCCGAGTCCGCGCTCCGCGCCACGGTCGAGCTGGCCGTGACCGAGGCCAACCGCGCGTTCGACGAGAGCGGCGTCGCGGGCCGCGTGGCGCTCGCCGGCTTCGAGCCGGTGGAGTACGACGAGACGGGCTTCGACTTCGAGCGCGCGCTGCGGGAGCTCTCCACGCCCGGCGACGGTCAGCTCGACGACGTCCAGGAGCTGCGCGACGCCTATGGCGCCGACCATGTCGTCTTCGTCATCGATCACGCGGGACCGTACGCGGGCATCGGCTACCAGCTCACGGCGGGCAACGCGTCGTTCTTCGAGCCGGCCGCCTACGCCGTCGTCTCGCGCGACTACGCGGCCGGGCACTACACGTTCGCGCACGAGCTGGGGCACAACTTCGGGGCCAACCACGACCCGGCGCACGCGTCGGACGGGTGGCGCGTCGACAGCCACGGGCACCAGGATCCGGCCCACGAGTTCCGCACCATCATGGCCTACAGCTGCGACGGCAGCTGGTGCGGCCGCGTCGGGCGCTGGAGCAACCCGGGGGCTCTCCACGAGGGTCACCCGACCGGCGTCGCGGGCGTCTCCGACAACGCGCGCACCCTGCGCGAGCGCATGGGCGTCAGCGCGGGTTACCGCGAGCGGCCCGTCCCGCCGCCCGACTTCGCCACCCTCGTCCAGCCCGTCGAGGGCGCGACCCTCCCCGCGGGCGAGGTCCGCTTCACCTGGAACGACGTCGGCGCGTCCGCCTACTACCTGATGCTCGGCGCCTCGCCGGGGGACGACCGCTACTACCGGGGCCACCTCGGAGGGGCCAGCACCACGCACGCGGTGCGCGACCTGCCCGAGGGCGGCGAGGCGATCTTCGCGCGGCTCTGGACCCTGAAGGACGGCGCGTGGCGCTTCAGCGATCACCGCTACATCGCGCACCGCGGCGCCTTCCGCGGCGCGCGCCTCGGCATGCCGGGTGACGGCGAGACCCTGTCCACGACCTGGTCCTGGTTCGGCTGGCGCACGGTCGACGGCGCGTCCGAGTACCGGCTCGAGGTGGGCACGGAGACGGATCCCGGCCGCTACGCCGATCAGGCGCTCGGCCTCGAGACCTGGGCGCTCGTCGCGGGCCTGCCGGCCGACGGCTCGCAGATCGTCGCGCGCCTCTCCACACGCGGCCCCTCGGGTTGGGTGGTCGAGGAGGCGCGGCTGACCGCCTGGCGCGCGCCCGAGCACGCGAGCGTGATCCTCGCGCCGCCGTCCGGGAGCACCCTCGACGCGTCGGTCGTCTTCGAGGTCAGCGAGAGCACCGCCTCCGCGCGCTGGATCGTCGTGCGCGACGCTCACAGCTTGCTCGCGGTGCAGCCCATCGCGGGCCGCGTGGTCCGGGTCGACGGCCTGCCCACCGACGGCCGCGCGCTGATCGCGCAGGTCTACTCGCTCGGCCCCGACGGCTGGGTGTCGACGACCGCCGCCTACCGGGCGCGTTGAGCGCGGTCATCGTCCCGCGAGGCGGTCAGGGCGGTGACCGAGTCGTCCATGGTCAGCTCTGACTGAAGGCGTCTTCTTCGAAGACGTAGAGCACACCCGCCCCGAAGTTCAGCGCGCTCGACAGAGTCGCGGGCAACTGTCCCACGAAGCCCTCGGAGGCTCGTTCGCCCTGTAGCCAGGTCGGCGCACCCCCCAGGTAGCCCACCGAGAGGAGCGCGCGACGCGCGAGCGCGATGGCGCGTGCGACCTCCGGGGCGACACGGTCGCTGCAGTCGCCCGACTCGTCCCACCAGATGCCGTGGTCGAACACCGAACGAGCCACGTCGACCGGCACGCGATCGAGGGGCTGGGCGGGCCGGCGGCGGATCACCTCGGATCCCACGTCCGCGGGAAGCGGCTCGTCGCTCGGCGGCGCGGGCGGCGACCTGCGAACGCGAACACGGCCGGGCTCGAACGCGTGATCGAGGGCGATCAACGGGACGAAGATCGTGACCTGCTCGCCCGCACGGGTGAAGGTCGCCAGATGGTCGAGCCGGTCGTCTTCATCCCACTCCACGGGCGCGCCGCGAGTGAGCTCGTCCAGCGCCTCGCGCACGACGTCGCCGCGTGGCCAATCGCCGGCCGGAGGCGGGCCGAAGAGGCGGTCCTCGGGGACTGAGTCGGCCTCGGACCCGAGCGCGATCAGCTCGATTCGCACGGTGTCCCCGCCCGCGAGCGTGGTCGCCCGACGCAGGGCGCGCTGGGCTCGCAGGCGGTGGGTCGCGTACGCCAGGCTCGGCGCGGTCTGCCGAAGGCGCTGCATCCACTCCGCCTGGTTCGGGTCCGACTCCTGGAGAACGGACGCGAGGTCGCGAAGGCAGCGCGCGTCCTGTCGCGAGGGCTCGAGTCCCGCGAGCTCCACGCGCTCGAGGCGCTCCGCGAGCTCGGAGGAAGCGAAGCGCTCCGTCGCTTCGGCTGAGAAGACCTCGTCGTCCGACCCGACGAGACGCAGGGTGCGGAGCGCCGGCAACACGTGCGGATCGGAGAGGACCTCGAGCACCCGGTCGCCGCTGCCCGCCGCGACGAGCTCGAGCTCCTCGACGGCGGCGGAATTCGGGTCGCTGATGAGCAGCTCCAGTCCTCCGCTCCCGACCAGCGCCTCCTCGTCCCGGATCGCGCGCATCCAGGGAAGCAGTGGGTGGAACATCCCTTCCCGCGCGCACTCGGGGCGGTGGGCCATGTCCACGCGGCGCTCGACCGGTTGCAGCGCATCGAGCTGCGGTCCGCAGAGCTCCCTGACGCGGCGCACGGCGTCGTCGGGGAGGTCCGGCAGCTCGTTCCCGACGATCTGGTGGAGTCGCTGCATGGGTGGATCGTGCGAGCCGAGCGCCGCGAGCTCGGCGCGAACGAGCTCCAGCCAGTCGGTGACGGGCGACGTGGGCTCGGGCACGGCCGCACCTCTTCGGAGGAGCCACCAGAGACCTCCGAGGGTGAGGACCAGAGCGAGAATGGCGAGCAGAGCGACAAAGGCTGCGGTCATGGTCTCTCCCCTTTCCTCGCGACGGACATACGACCGCTACGTCGCAATCTCCCTCGACCGTGGCACTCGAGTTGATCCGCTGTGGCGAAAGACTAGAGAGTTGACCCTTTCAGCACGTGACCGAGGAAGCAACGCGGTCCAGGATTCGTAGGGAGCGGCAGGCGACGGGAGGTAAGCGGACCGCCTCTCTAGGACTACTTGGTCACATTCACGACGGCCCTCGCTCGTTCAGCGGCTACGGGCACGTCGCTCCTCCTCGAAGGGGCTAAAAGCCCCTCCTTCGTCGTCGCGGCGCGCCCGAAACCACTGTCCGTCGCGATCATCCGCCGACATGTGACCAAGTAGTCCTAGCGTCGCGCGAGGAAGGCGCGCAGCTGCGCTCCGTCCGCGCCGGGCACGAGACGCGACAGGATGTCTTCCGGGCGCCCGGCCTCGACCTCGGAGAACGCCTCGCGCACGCCGCGCGCCCCGCGACGCTCGAGGAGGAAGGCGAACATCGCCAGGCTCTGGTGGTAGGCGAGCCGGGCGTCGTCGGGGTCGTCGATCACGAGCAGCTGCCCCTCGAGCGAGGCGAAGGGGATCACCGCGCCCCGCTCGACCATGCGCTGCCACGAGCGCAGGACCGAGGACCGCGGAGGGCCCTCGAGGTGCTGGGCGAGGCCCTCGTTGAGCCAGTGGGGGATCGGGCCGTCGACCTCGGCGAGCTGCGCGTGCGTCGCCTCGTGCCGCGCCGTGCGCGCCCAGTCCGGCGCGGTGACGCCCTGCACGTCGAGGTGCAGCACGCCGTCGAAGATCCCGCCGCTCCACGCCGGCGCGCAGGTGGCGCGACGCATGTCGTCGCGGCTCGCCCAGATCACGACGGTGAGCGCGTCGCGCCGCCGCTCGCCCGTGAGGGTCGCGGTCTCCTCGAGCGCGTCCGTCAGCGCGCGCTGGACGCCGTCGACGCGCTCGGGTGTGACGCCCCGACGCGGCCATCGGAGGGTCACGCCGTCGAACGTGCGGCGCTCGAGCGCGCGCGCCATCTCGGCTCGCGCGTCCATCCGCTGGGTCCAGGTGGTCACGCGCGTGTCCTCGGGGACGAGGTCCAGGTAGCGCCGCCCGCGCGCGGCCGCGCCTTCGAAGTCGCCCGCGTCGCTCGCGGCCCGCGCCGCGGCGAGCGCGATCGCCGGCTCGTCGGGGGCCAGCGCGTAGGCCTGCTCGAGCGCGCGGCGCGCGTCGGCCCGCGCGTGCGCGCGCTCGGCCACCAGCGCCTCGAAGACGTGCGTGGCCTCGTCGTGAGGCGCCTCGCGCGCGAGCCACGCGGCGATCCGGTGCGCGGTCCGCGCCTCCTGACCGGCGAGCGCGCCCATGCCCATGTGCGTCGCGCCCGCCACGGCCACGTCGAACCCGTCTCGATCGCGGTCGGGCGCGCTCCGGAGCTGCTCGATGGCGTCGAGCGGATGCTCCCGCATGGCGCGCAGCCCCGCGCGCATGGGCTCGCTCGCGTCGCGCGAGAGCTGCGGCAGCCGATCCCGCAGCTCCTGCGTCCGGATCGACAGCACGTCCCACAGCGACGGGCGCACGAAGCCCGGCGGGTCCTCCTCGTCCTCCGGACACCCCGGCGGCGCGCCCGCCGACACGGGGGGCGGCGGCGCCGCGGTCGAGCTCTCGCGCGGGGCCTCGGCCGGCGGCTCCACGGCCTGGAGCTCGGCGACCGGCGCGGGCGCGGGCGTGCGCGCCGCGGGCGTCCGCTGCAGCGACCAGACGAGCGTCGCCCCGGCCAGCATGGCCAGGACGAGCTGGATCACGCGCGTGCGCCTCACCCGACCGGTATGGCGCCGTCGCGGCGCGAGCGAAAGCCTACCGACCGCCCGGCGCTTCACCTCGCGCGGATCGTCTCGCGCCCGGATCGTCGAGCGCGATGTGGGCTTCGCCGCCCGTCTCGGCGGTGGGGGACGCGCCCACCTCCGAGTCGAGACCGAGCAGGAGTCCGATGTCGCAGTCCACTTCGGGGCTGGAGCAGCGCTCGAGCACCTCCCGCCGACGCTCGGCCGTGCACGTGCGTCGCTCGCACACGCGGTCGATCTCGGCGCGGAGCTCGAGCTCCCGGTCCATCTCCTCGGCCAGGTACTGCTGGTCCAGACCGGATCGGGGCGGGGGAGCGGAGGCGCACCCCGCCGCCAGGGCCAGGACACCGGCGAGCGCGGCGACGGGGGACGCGAAGATGTCGAGGTGGCGCATGCCCACCTCCGCTTCACGGCGCGCGCCAGGTGCCGGGGGCCCGTGATCCGCTTGGCACGCCGCCCGGGTGTTGGTGAACCCCCCACACTCGTTGCGGGGCCGATCCCACACTCGCCGAGACCTCGACGCGCCCGAGGTTCGGGGGGACGATGAGGCATGCTCGCTCGCTACCGTGCCCTGGCGGCCGCCTTCGCGTCGCTGTGCCTGTCTGCCCTGGTGTTGGTCGGCTGCTACCAATCCCACACGGGCTCCGCGGCGTCGTGCGGCGGCGATGTCTGCTCCGAGTTCGAGCAGTGCTGCGCGACGTGCGAGCGCGGGCCGCGCTGTCAGTCGCTCGATCTGCCCTGCCCCGACGTGTCGGGCTGCGACGGGTGCAACGACGCCTCCGACTGCGGAGCTGGCGAGGTGTGCATCTTCGCGCCCGGCACCTGCGCCCCACTCGGCACCTGTCTGCCACGCGAGGAGGGCTGCCCCCGCGACTGCCCCGGCGTCTGCGGTTGTGACGGCGAGGAGTACTGCAACGCCTGCGAGGCGCGCGGCCTGGGCGTGAGCGTCGCCATGCCCGGCCCGTGTGACGGGGAGCTCTGCGCAGGCGACGTGTTCTGCGGCGTCGGGGAGCGCTGCTGCGAGGGCTGCTTCGGAGAGGGCTTCTGCGTCGGCGCGGACGAGCCGTGCCCGGACATCTTCTGCCCGGGCTGCTTCAGCAACGCAGACTGCGCGCCCTTCGAGTGGTGCCTGCCCGAAGAGGGGCTCTGCGGCGCGGAGGGCGTGTGCATCCCGCGCCCCGATGGCTGCGACGCCGACTGCCCGGGCGTCTGCGGCTGCGACGGCCTGAGCTACTGCAACGAGTGCGAGGCGGCGAGCAACGGCGTCGCGGTTCGGTCGGAGACCGAGTGCGAGGCCGAGCCCTGCGGCCGGGGCGGCGAGGTCTGCGACGAGGGGTTCTTCTGCGAAGCCTTCATGGGCTGCGGCGCGGGCGACGCGTTCGCGTGCAGCCCGGTCCCCGACGTCTGCCCCGACATCGAGGCGCCGGTCTGCGGCTGCGACGGCGTGACCTACGGGAACGACTGCCTCGCGCGGGCCAACCGCGCGTCGATCGCGACGGGCGGGCCCTGTGAGACCCGCCGCTCGTGCCGCGCGATCCAGCGCGACGATCCGAGCGCGCCCACGGGCGTGTACCGGATCGAGCCCGAGCCCGGGCGCGCGTTCGACGTGCTCTGCGACATGGAGACGGACGGCGGCGGCTGGACGATGGTGGCCTCGACGCGGCGGGTGCCACCCGACGACGCGCGCGGCGGATACCACCCCGGGCTGACCTCGACCCGGCCAGACGCCGTGGTCGAGACGATCTGGGACGGCATGCGAGCGGTGGTCGGGCCCGAGAGCGACGTGCGCTTCACCTGCGGGGAGCTCGCGCGGCGCGACGAACTGGTCGACCTCTCCTTCTACCGGGTGGGCTGGTACCTCGAGTGGACGACGGGCACCGACGCCGACAGCTGCTTCAGCGAGGGCAACGGGCGGGGCTACGAGCGACCCGCGCCCGCGCGGCGGGACAACCTCACGGGGCGCACCGTGCGCCGGGGCACCGACTGGGCCGCGGGCTTCCTGGAGGGCGAGGACAGCTGCGACTCCCCGGACGACTTCACGGTCGACCTCATCGACCGCGGCATGGACTCGAACCAGATGGACGGGACCGACTGGGGCCGGGACGACAACCAGGCGAAGTGCGGCCGCGGCGCGCTCCGCGACGGCGTCTGGCACGTCTGGGTGCGGGAGATCTGACGGCCCCGGCCCGGCCACGGTTGACGGCGGCGCGGCTCCGCGCCAAAAGCGGGCAACCCCTGCCCCCGCGAGGAGCCCGATGACCGATTCCGTGCGCCACGACGATCTCGCCAACGCCATCCGCGCTCTCTCGATGGACGCGGTCCAGAAGGCGAACTCGGGCCACCCCGGCATGCCGATGGGCATGGCCGACGTCGCCACCGTGCTCTTCCGCGACTTCCTGCGCTTCGACGCGAGCGCGCCCGACTGGGCCGACCGCGATCGCTTCGTGCTGAGCGCGGGCCACGGCTCGATGCTGCTCTACTCGCTCCTGCACCTGACGGGCTACGAGGACATGACCCTCGAGCAGCTGAAGGCGTTCCGTCAGCTCGGGAGCAAGACGGCCGGGCACCCCGAGTACGGGCACGCGAAGGGGATCGAGACCACCACCGGGCCGCTCGGGCAGGGCCTGGCCAACGCGGTGGGCATGGCGCTGGCGGAGCGTCACCTCGCGGCGCGCTTCGGAGGGCTCGTCGATCACCACACCTACGTCATCGCGGGCGACGGCTGCCTGATGGAGGGCATCAGCCACGAGGCGATCAGCCTCGCCGGTCACCTGCGGCTCTCGAAGCTGGTGGTGCTCTTCGACGACAACCACATCTCGATCGACGGGCCGACCGAGCTGTCGGTGAGCGACGATCAGTGCGCGCGCTTCGAGGCGAGCGGCTGGCACGTGGCGCGGGTGGACGGGCACGACCCGGAGGCCGTCAAGCGCGCGATCGAGGCGGCCAAGGGCAGCGATCGCCCGTCGATGATCGCGTGCCGCACGAGCATCGGCTACGGCGCGCCGACCAAGCGGGACACCGCCGACGCCCACGGCTCGCCGCTGGGCGACGAGGAGATCGCCGGGGCGCGCGAGCAGCTCGGCTGGCCCCACGCGCCGTTCGAGATCCCGGACGCGATCCTCGCGGCGTGGCGGGCCATCGGCAGCAAGGGCGCGGCCGCGCGCGAGGCGTGGGAGAAGAAGCACGCCGCGCTCGACGACGACGCGCGCGCGGAGTGGGATCGCATCCAGGCGGGCCGCGTGCCCGAGGCGCTGACGGACGCGGTGACCGCGGCGAAGGCCAAGCTCCTCGAGGAGAAGCCGAAGATGGCGACCCGCGCCTCGAGCGGCAAGGCGCTCGACGTGTTGACGGGGCTCGTCCCGGAGATGGTCGGCGGATCGGCCGACCTGACCGGCTCGGTCAAGACCAAGACCAAGGCGATGGAGATCGTCGCGCCCGGCGCCTACGGCGGCCGCTACGTGCACTACGGCGTGCGCGAGCACGCGATGGCCGCGGCGATGAACGGCATGGCGCTGCACGGCGGCGTGCTGCCATATGGCGGAACGTTCCTCGTCTTCACCGACTACTGCCGCCCGGCGATCCGGCTCAGCGCGTTGATGTCGCAGCGCGTCGTCTACGTGATGACCCACGACTCGATCGGGCTCGGCGAAGACGGCCCCACCCACCAGCCGGTCGAGCACCTCGCGGCGCTCCGCGCGATCCCGAACCTGCTCGTCTTCCGCCCCGCGGACACGGTCGAGACCCTCGAGTGCTGGGAGCTGGCGGTTCGGGCTCAGCAGCCCAGCGTGCTCGCGCTCACCCGCCAGAACATCCCCGCGCTGCGCACCTCGGGCGATCCGAAGGAGAACCCCTGCGCGAAGGGCGCGTACGTCCTGTACGAGCCGTCGGAGGGGCGCGACGTGACGCTCTTCGCCACCGGCAGCGAGGTCCACATCGCGCTCGAGGCCAAGGACGACCTGGCCAGCCGCGGCGTGCACGCGGCGGTGGTCTCGATGCCGTCGTGGGAGCTCTTCCGCGCGCAGGACGCGGCCTACCGCGCGAGCGTGCTCGGGGAGGCGCCGCGCGTGTCCATGGAGGCGGCGGCCACCTTCGGCTGGAGCGAGTGGCTCGGCGACGACGGCCGCGCGCTCGGGCTGACGACCTTCGGCACGTCGGCGCCGTACGAGGACGCCTACGCGCACTTCGGGCTCACGGCCGAGAAGCTCGCCGAGGCGGCGCAGGCCGCGATCGCCTCGCGCGGCTGAGCGCAGCTGTCCGCGAGGATGATCAGCCGGCGAAGATCCGTTCCTTGGCCGCCTCGCTGATCGCCCGGACCGCCGGGTGCTCGAGGCGGCGCTGCACCGTGATGGCGTAGAAGCGCTCGCGGAGCTCGTCCGCGCGCCCGATGACCTCGACGCCATACTGCCGAACGATCTCCTCCTCGATGGCCGACGGGCCGGGGAACACGCCCGCGCCGTTCTGACCGAACGCCTTCAGCAGCGCGCTGTCCTCGAACTCCGCCACGAGCTGGGGTCGGACGTCGAGCTGCTCGAACCACTGGTCGAGGTCGCGGCGCAGCAGGGTGTTGTCGGTCGGGAGCAGGATCGGCGCGCCCTCGAGGCTCCGCGGGAAGTCGGGGCGGAGCTTCTGCGCCAGCGCGCGCACGCCGTAGAACGTGACGCTGCACTCCCCGAGGAGGTGGTTGTAGGCGCGCACCTTGGACTGTCGTCCGAGCGGCGCCTCCGCGAGCACGAGATCGAGGCTCTGGAGGCTCAGCTCCGCCAGGAGCCGCTCGGTCTTGTCCTCGCGGCAGACCACCTGCACCGGGTCCTCGAGCGTGAGCGCGGGCTCCAGCAGCCGGTGCAGGATCAGCTTCGGGACCAGATCGCTCACCCCCACGTGGAGCTTCGCCTGCCGGCTGCCGAGGCCACGTCCCTTCAGGGCGTCTTGCATCTCGCGTCCCAGGGCGAAGATCTCGTCTGCGTACCGAAAGACCACCTGGCCGACCTCGGTCAGCTCGAGGCGTCGGCCCGCGCGACGGAAGAGCTGCTCGCCCAGGCTCTCCTCGAGCGACTTGAGCTGCTCGCTCACCGTCGGCTGCGCGAGCCGGAGCTTCTTGGCCGCCGCGGTGACGGTGCCCTCCTTCACGGTCATCCAGAAATAAAAGAGGTGATGGTAGTTCAGCCAGTCCACAGCCGATCCTGTCACGTAGAGGTCAGGCCTATCAATAGCACGGGCATTATCGATTGGTCCTCCCTCGTCAGCGAGCCCAAAGAGAGGCCATGCGAGTCGAGATTCGGTCGATAGGGGGCGCGCTCACCCCTCGGATGCGGGGCGAGGTTCGTCGCGCGCTCCTCGCGGCGCTCGAGGGACGGCCGGTGGCGCGGGCCACGCTCGCCTTCCGCAGCGAACGACGTCTGTTCTGTGACGTCGAGGTGGAGCTGGCGGACGGAACCCACCTCGAGGCGGAGATCTGCGACGTCGACGCGGAGAGCCTGCGCGGACGCAGCGTCACGCGCGCGGTGGCGATGGTCGAGCGGGCGGTCGCGCTGGCCCGCGTGTGGAGGCGCACGTCGTGACGACGCTGACGATGGACACGGCCGTCGTGCCGCCGCCGCCGCCGATCGGGGACTTCGAGGACCTGCTCAGCCGGCTCGTGCTGGCGACGGGGAGCGAGCCCGATCGCGACGCGCTGCGGGCCGCCGCGCGTTGCACGCACCCCGGGCCCGACGGAGACCTGGCGTCCGCGCTCGTGGCGGCGCTGGACGAGCTGGGCCTGCGCGGCGAGGTGCTGCGCGGCACGGTGGCCGAGGCGGCGGCCGCGGTGGGGCCCGAGCACCCGGTCGTCGTCCTGGGCGAGGGCACGACCGACTGGGTGGTGCTGACGGACCGGCGCGGTCGCACCCTCGAGGTGGAGACGCCGAGCAGCCCGGAGCGACGCTGGCTTCGGCGCGGCGCGGTCGCGGCGCTGGTCGACCCGGCGGGGCTCGGCGCGCGGGTCTGGGTGGCGATCGATCCGCCCCCCCTGCGCGCGCTCGGCGCCCGGGACGAGCAGGACGAGCGGGGCGCGCCACCGCCGACCCCGCTCGCGAGGCTGCGCGCTTTGATGCGCCTCGAGCGCCACGACCTGGCGGTGGTGCTCGTCTACGCCATCGGCGTCGGCGTGCTGACCCTCGCCACGCCCATCGCGGTCCAGGCGCTCGTCAACACGGTGGCCTTCGGCACGCTGCTCCAGCCGCTGGCGGTGCTCGCCTTCCTGCTCCTCGTGGGGCTCGCCTTCGCGGCGGTCCTGCGCGCGCTCCAGGCGTGGGTGGTGGAGGTGCTGCAGCGTCGGATCTTCCTGCGCTTCGTGGCGGATCTCTCGCACCGCCTGCCTCGCGTGCGCCTCTCCGCCTTCGACGCGGCGCACGGCCCGGAGCTGTTGAACCGCTTCTTCGACGTCTTCACCGTCCAGAAGGCCTCGTCGTCGCTCTTGCTCGGCGGCCTCGAGATCGTCCTGACGGCGCTCGTCGGCGCGCTCGTGCTGGCCTTCTATCACCCCATCCTGCTCGCCTTCGACGTGCTCCTCGTGCTGCTCGTCTTCGGCATCCTCTTCGTGCTCGGACGCGGCGCGACGAAGACGGCGGTCAAGGAGTCCAAGTCCAAGTACGAGGTGGCCAGCTGGCTCGAGGAGGTCGCTCGCCACCCCGCCGCGTTCAAGCTCGCCGGCGGCCCCGCGCTCGCGCGAGACCACGCCGATCGGCTCGCGAGCAAGTACCTGGTCTCCCGCCGCGATCACTGGCGGGTGGTCTTCCGGCAGCTCGTTGGCGCGCTGGCGCTGCAGGCCTTCGCGAGCGCGGGCGTGCTGGGCATCGGCGGGTGGCTCGTCATCGAGCGGCAGCTCACCCTCGGCCAGCTCGTCGCGGCGGAGCTCATCGTGACCGCGGTCGTCGCCTCCTTCGCGAAGGTCGGCAAGCACCTCGAGACGAGCTACGACCTGCTCGCCGCGCTCGACAAGATCGGTCAGCTGATCGACCTGCCCACCGAGCCGTCGGCGCGCACCGCGACGCTGCCCACGGCCGACCCGGACGGGACCCGGCTCCTGGCCGAGGGCGTCCACTTCGCCTACGGGAACCGCCGGGTGTTCGAGGACGTCAGCCTCGAGCTCGCGGCGGGAGACCGCGTCGCGCTCTCCGGCGACAGCGGCGCAGGTGCCAGTACGCTGCTCGACGTGTTGACGGGGCTGCGCTCGCCCCGCGCGGGCCGCGTCCTCGTCGACGGCGTCGACGTCAGCGATCTGCACCGCGACACGCTCCGCCGCCGGACGGCGCTCGTGCGCGGCACCGAGATCGTCGTCGGGAGCATCGTCGACAACGTGGTCTTCGGCCGGGCTGAGGTGGACATCGCGCGCGTGCGCGTCGCGCTCGAGGCGGTCGATCTGCTGGACGAGATCGCGGCGCTCCCCGAGGGGCTCCACACCTCGATTCACCCCGGCGGCGCGCCCCTGTCGAGCAGCCAGGCCGTTCGACTGAGCCTCGCCCGCGCGCTCGCCGGGCAGCCGAAGCTGCTCGTGATCGACCGCGCGCTCGACGGCCTCGACGACGCGACGCGCGATCGCCTGCTCGACGTGATCTTCCGCGACGACGCGCCGTGGACCCTGCTGGTGGTGTCTCGCGACACGAACGTGCGCGCGCGCTGCTCCCGTCGACTCCTGCTCGAGGACGGCGCGCTGAAAGAGGTGACCCGATGATGGACGCAGGTCCCTACCGCGAGATGATCGGCGCGGCGAGGCTCGTGCCGCCGCCCACGCACGCGCGGCGCGTGGCCGTCGCGCTGACGATCTCGTTCCTCGCCTTCGTGCTCTTCGCCTTGCTCTCGCCCTGGCGACAGAACGTGACGGGCGAGGGGCGCGTGATCGCCTACACGCCGCTCGAGCGGCAGCAGAACATCGAGGCCCCGGTGAGCGGGCGCGTGGTCCGCTGGCACGTGCAGGAGGGCTCGGTCGTACGTGCGGGGGATCCGATCGTCGACATCTCGGACAATGACCCTCGCTTGATGGAGCGTCTCGAGGTGCGGCGCGCGGCCCAGGTCGCGCAGCTCGAGACCTACGCGCAGCGCGTCGCGGCGGCGCGGGCCCAGGTGGAGGCGACCGAGCGTGGGCAGCGTCAGGCGATCCGCGCCGCGGAGGCGCGCCTCCGCGTGGCCACGCAGTCGGTCGAGGCGGCGCGGCAGAGCGAGCAGGCGGCGGAGGCGGCGCTCGACACGGCGCGCCTCAACCTGGCGCGGCAGCGAGCCCTCGAGGAGCAGGGCCTCGCGTCCCAGCGGCAGCTGGAGCTGGCCATCCTCGCCGAGCAGCGCGCGAGCACCTCGCGGGAGTCCGCGCGCGCGCGCCTCTCGGCCGCCACGTCGGAGCTGGCCGGCAAGCAGGCCGACCTCGAGCGGGCGAGGGCGGACGCGGACTCGGCCCAGGCCGGCGCGGGCGCCTCGCTCCAGGCCGCCGTCGCGGGTGAGGCGAGCGCGCGGGCCAGCCTCGCCAGCCTGGAGTCGCAGATCGCGCGCCAGGAGTCCCAGCAGGTGACCGCCCCGCGCGACGGGACGATCTTCCGCCTCGTCGCCAACCAGGGCGGTGAGCAGGTGAGCGCGGGCGACACGCTCGCCATCCTCGTGCCGGACACCCTGAGCCGCGCGGTGGAGGTGTGGGTCGACGGAAACGACGCGGCGATCATCGAGGCCGGGCGTCCGGTGCGGATCCAGTTCGAGGGCTGGCCGGCGGTGCAGTTCGCGGGCTGGCCGTCCGTCGCGGTCGGCACGTTCGGGGGTCGCGTCGCGTTCGTGGACTCCACCGACGACGGGCAAGGAAACTTCCGGGTGGTCGTCGTCCCGCAGGCGGGCGAAGAGCCGTGGCCCGAGGCGCGCTTCCTGCGCCAGGGCACGCGGGTCAACGCGTGGGTCCTGCTGCGTCGCGTCACCGTCGGCTTCGAGCTCTGGCGCCAGCTCAACGGCTTCCCGCCCAGCCTCGACGTGCCCCCGACGACCACGACGCGAGGCGCCAGCTCCAGCAGCTACGGCGGCGGCTACGGTGGTGGCGGCGACTACGGCTCCAGCGACTACGGCTCCAACTCGAGCAGCTACGGCGGCGGGAGCTACGGCGGCGGCGGCTACGGCGGCGGCGGCTACGGCGGCTACGGCGGCAGCGACTACGGCGGCGGCGGCGAGTACGGGGACTCGGACTACGCCGGCGTCGACGACTACGGCGGGGGCGCGGGCTACGGCGCAGCGGGGGGCTACTGATGACGCGCGCGCTGATCTCGCTCGCGGCCTGGGGCCTCGCCTCGGTCGCGGCGGCCCAGGTGCCTCCCCCCAGCCGCGTGCCGCTGCCGCCGCTCCCCGAGATGGGGCGGGTGGACGTCGGCGGCGGCGAGCCGCTCACCCTCGGGCAGGTGCTCTCTTCGGTCGAGCGCCATCACCCCGCCATCGAGGGCGCCCGTCAGGAGCTCGCCGCGGCGGAGGGGGAGCGCTTCGCGGCGGAGGGCGGCTTCGACACCACCCTCTCCGGGCAGGCCTGGATGGCGCCGGCCGGCTACTACCAGTGGGGACGCGCCCACGCGACCCTGTCGCAGCCGACCCCGCTCTGGGGCGCGACCTTCTACGGCGGCTGGCGCTTCGGCCGCCCCTTCGACGCGGACGAGGGGAGCGATCCCGGCATCCCGTCCTACTACCGAAACTACGAGACCCTCGACGGAGGCGAGCTGCGCGCCGGGGTGCGCGTGCCCCTCTGGCGTGACGGACCGATCGACGGACGCCGTCGTCGGCTCTGGGCCGCCGAGCACTACCGGGACGCCTACGCGCAGTACCTCGAGGTCCGCCGGCTCTACGTCGGCTACGAGGCGGCGAGCGCGTACTGGTACTGGGCGGCGGCGGGGCGCAAGTACCGCGTCGCGGCGGAGCTGCTCGATCTGGCCGAGGCGCGCGACGCGCAGATCCGCGCCCAGGTGGCGGCCGGCGCGTACCCCGCCATCGAGGCGCTCGAGAACCGGCGCGTGATCCTGGCGCGGCGGCGTGATCTCGTGACCGCGCGACGCGCGCTCGAGCAGGCCGCGATCTCGCTCTCGCTCTACGTGCGCGATCGGAGCGGCGAGCCGATCGTGCCCTCCGCGGCCCGGGTCCCGGGCGAGATCCCGCTGCCCGCGCCCGCGCCGCCGCCGCTCGCGGACGCGGTGCAGCGCGCGAGCCGACGCCACCCCATCGTGCAGCGCTACGAGGCGCTCCAGCGTCGCCAGCAGGTCTACGTCGACTACGCCGAGAACCGCTTCTCGCCGCGCGTCGACGTGCAGCTCGAGGCGAGCGTCGATCTCGGCGACGGCAACGACCGCCAGCGCTCGACCTACGAGGACCCGGTCGTGGAGGGCTCGGTGCTGCTCGAGATCCCGCTCCAGTTCCGCGACGCGCGCGGGGGCATCCAGCGAGAGCGCGCCGACCTGGCCGCGCTGCGCGAGGAGGCGCGGCTCGCGCGGGACCAGATCGCGCAGAGCGTTCGGGACGCGCACAGCGCGCTCGTCGCGGCGCACGACGGATTGGCGCTGGCGCAGGAGGCGGCCGACGTCGCCACCGCGGTGGCCCGCGCGGAGCGGACCCGCTTCGAGCTCGGCGCGACCCAGCTGCTCATCGTGAACCTGCGCGAGCAGTACGCGGCCGAGGCGCAGAAGTACCTCGCGGAGGCCCGCGCCGAGCTGCAGATCGCGCACGCGCGATGGCGGGCCGTCGTGCCCCCGGAGTAGGGTCCGGTCCATGCGAGACCGATTCGCCGCGCTCGGCGCCCGCCTCGAAGACGCCTGGGCCGCCGCCCACCGCGAAGAGGAGGCGTTCCCGGACGTCGCCGAGGAGGTGCTCGCCGGCTTCGACCTCGCCTTCGACCGGGAGGCCTTCCTCGACGACGTGCTCGACCCCGCCGCGCCGCAGCTCGCGCAGCTCGCGCCGGTCGGCGTCTTCGGCCAGCCCGGCTTCACCGTCTTCCACGGCGACGGCTTCGTGGTCGACATCTACTACTGGCTCGACTCGCTCAGCGCGATCCACAACCACCCGTTCTGCGGCGTGTTCACCGTGCTCGAGGGCTTCAGCGTGCACGCGGAGTACGCGTTCGAGGAGACGCGGCGCTTCAGCGAGCGCGTGCGCCTCGGGCCGATCCGCCTGCGCGCGCTCAGCGTGGTCGAGGCCGGCGAGCGGCGGCGCTTCTCCCTCGCGCGCCACCCGCTCGTCCACGCCCTCGTGCACGTGCCGAAGCCGAGCCTGTCGATGGTGGTGCGCACCGTGCGGACCGAGGGCTACCTGCGCTACCTGCCGCCGTCGCTGGTGTTGCCGATCGACGCGCCCAACGACCGCGTGAGCCGGCAGCTGGCGATGCTGGAGTCCCTGCGTCAGGCGCACGACCCGCGCTTCCCCGAGCGCGCGCTTGCGTTCCTCGGGCGCGCCGATCTCGAGGCGGGGTTCCGCGCGCTCACGCCGATGTGGCCCGACTGCGACGAGGACGATCGGCGCACCCTGCTCGACGCCCTGCGCCCCCGGCACGGCGACGCGGTCGACGCGATCCCGCCCGCGCTCGACCACGCCACCCGCACCCAGGCCGCGGACCAGCTGCGGCGCGCGATGACGGCGAGCGAGGACCGGCTGGTCGCGACCGCGCTCATGCTCGCCGAGGACCGCGCGCAGGTGCTCTCGCTGGTCGGCGCGCGCGCCGACGATCCGGTCGCGGCCCTCCACCGCTTCTTCGACGACCACGCGCTCTTCGGCTCCGAGGTCGATCAGGTGGTCGGCCACGCGCTCGTCGACGGCCTGGCGCCGCCGGCCATCGCGGCGCGGCTCCGCGAGCGGCTCGGCCCCGACGCCGCGATCGACGAGGCCGCCCTCGGCGTCATCGACCCGAGCAGCCCGATGTGGGCGCTCCGCGCGCCTACTCGGTAGCCGAGCTTTCGGCGACCCGGACGAGGTTGCGACCCGCGTGCTTGGCCTCGTAGAGAGCCTCGTCGGCGCGCTGCACCATGGAGCGCGTGTTGTCGCCGGTCTCGAAGACCGACACGCCGACGCTGACCGAGAGGGAGAGGGTCTCTCCGGTCGGCTCGCCGGTGGTGTCTTCCATGACGAAGGGCGTCGACGCGACGCGACCGCGGATGCGCTCGGCGATCAGCTCGGCCTCGCGCACGCCCGAGTGGATCATCAGGACGGCGAACTCCTCGCCCCCGTAGCGCGCGACCACGTCGGTGCCGCGCAGGCACGAGAGCACGATGTTCGCGAGGTGCACCAGCACGAGGTCACCCACCAGGTGCCCGTGGCTGTCGTTGATGTTCTTGAAGTGGTCGGCGTCCACCATCGCCACCGCCATCGGGTAGCCGTAGCGCGCGGCGCGGGAGAGCTCCTGCTCGATGCGCTGCTTGAAGTAGCGGTGGTTGAAGCAGCGGGTCAGCCCGTCGCGGATCGCCATCTGCCGCAGCGCGGTCAGGCGGCTCAGGTGCGAGCGCACCCGCGCGACGAGCTCACGCGGCTCGAAGGGCTTCGAGATGTAGTCGTTGCCGCCGACCTCGAGGCCACGCACGCGCTCGTCGAGCTCCCCCTTGCGGGTGACGAAGATGATCGGCGTGAAGGCGAGGGCGGGGTGGCTGCGCACGCGGCGGCAGATCTCGAAGCCGTCGATCTCCGGCATCGCGACGTCGAGCACGACGAGGTCGGGCAGCTCCTTCTCGATCCGGTCGAGCGCCTCGACCGCGTTCGTGGTGTAGGAGCTGACGAAGCCGCTCGCCCGCAGGGTGTTGTCGATCAGGCTGGCGCTGAACGCGTCGTCGTCCACCACGAGGATCTTCGAGAGCTGGCGGCCTTCGCCCACCGACTCGGGCACCGACAGCCCCTCCATCGACTCGGGCGGCATGCTGGCGCGCGGCAGTGGCCGCTCGCTGAAGCGCGCGCCGTGCTCCTCGAGCGTGACGCCGACCCCGGTCAGCCCCTCGGCGACGAGCTGCGCGACCACGGATGGATCTTCGATGGTGCCGCGCCGGCACAGCTCGAGCGTGCGCTCGGTGAGCGCGGCGTGCGCCGACAGCAGCGCGAAGCCCACCGACTGCGCGCTGCCCGCGATCCGGTGAAAGAAGCGCGTGATCTGGTCCAGCGCCTCGAGGTCGCCGGGGCTCTGGAGATAGCGCTCCTGTGCGTCCCGCGCGGCACGGTAGCCGTGCTCGAGCTCGCGCAGGAACAGCACCTGGAGCTCGAAGCGCTCCCCGGGAGGGATGTCCGGCATGTTGGGAGAGTAGGGAAACGGCGGAGGCGCCGCGAATTTGAGGCGCTCAGTAGGACGTGTCGCCGGTGCGGAGGTCGTGACCGGTCGTCATGCCCGCCGGATGCAGCGCCGTGATGTCGCAGGTCGTCACGCCGCCCGCGACGCGGGTGACCACGTCGGCCACCCGCCACATGAGCCCCATCTCACCCGTCTCGCTCGACATGAAGCCCGCGACCTGGTCCGGCGCCGCGCCGAAGGTCGCGGCGATCTCTCCGCCGCAGTAGATGTTGACGAGCGGGTAGGTCGCGCTGGAGCCGCTGTAGTAGTTGACCATGACCCGGAACGCGTCGCCCTCGTTCGGCACGTCGACGTTGATGTTCTCAGGGACGTACGACGACGTCTCCACGACGTTGTCGATGTCGAGGCGCGGGTTGTAACAGGCGCCGAACGACCCGGGCGGCAGCACGCACATCGCGGCGGGCGTGTTGGGGTAGCCCCAGTCGGGCCGCGCGCCGCCGAAGCCGCCCGCGAAGTCGTCGCAGTTGGCGTAGTGGCAGTCCTCGTCGCCGAACCACGCGGTGGTGCGGCCCTGCCGGCCGAGGTGCAGGTCGAGGTCGACCGTGCCGCCGAAGCCCGCGGTGGGGCCGGTCTGGTCCCAGCACAGCTCCACCCGCAGCCCCGGCCCGCGCACGTGCACGATCCAGGTGCAGGTGAACTCGGTGCCGTCCGAGCGAGTCACGGTCAGCGTGACGGTGTAGTCGCCGCTGAGCGTCGTCTCGAGGGTGGCGTTACGTGAGCTGCCGTTGCGGAGGCGGTAGCTGAGCTGGCCATTCTCGCTCGTCGCGGTCGAGCCCGGGATCGCCTGGAACATGCGGTCGCAGGGCGTGCCCTCGACCTCCCAGCGCCACGACACCGCGTCGGCGCCCGAGTAGAACATCTCGCCGTCGAGGCGGTAGGCGGAGAACGGCGTCGCGTCCGGCACGCGCGGGTCGCCGGGCGCGGGGCAGGAGCCGACCGGCACGCAGCCCGTGACCTCGTCCGTGCACCCGTTACAGTCGTTGTCGAGGTCGTCGCACGCCTCGCCGCTCGGGGCGATCCCGCCCTCGCAGGGTCCCCAGCCGAACTCGGTGCAGGTCTGGGTTCCGTCGGTGCAGGCGCCCACGTCGCGCCGGCCGGGCGGCCCGCCGAAGCAGCGCTGCACCGAGCCGGGCGCGCAGGCGCAGCCCTCGTCGACCATGCCGTCGCAGTCGTCGTCCGCGCCGTCGCAGAGGGACGCCGTGCCCTCGTTCACCGCGGCCACGCAGCCGTCGTCCACCCGCGCCTCGGGCGGGCAGACCGACATGACGATCATGCCCGAGTCGACGCCGGAGTCCACGCCCGAGTCCATGACGGGCGGCGGGCCGGCGTCGCGCATCAGGTTGGGCCAGTCCGCGTCGAGGTGGTCCGGCACTCCGTCGCCGTCCGAGTCGGGGGGCGGCGTGCTCGGGTCACTGTCGCCCGCCTCGGTCCGATCCGGCACCCCGTCGCCGTCCGAGTCCTCGTCCATCGCGTTGGGGATCCCGTCGCCGTCCGCGTCACCGGCCCCCTCGTCGGCGTCGCAGATCGTGTCCCCGTCGGCGTCGGGGCAGAACGCGTTGCCTCCGTCGCTCCCGCCGCCGTCGCGGCCGGGGATGGTGGCGGGCGTGCCGACGGTGCAGGCACAGGCGAAGAGCGCGATCAGCGCGGGCAGCGAGCGGTACATCAGGGCCTCACGGTTGGGCAAAGAGCGAAGCGCCGACGCTAGCAGAACCCCGTCCGCCCACAAGCCCGGGTGACTAGCCCCAAATCCAGCGCCTGGTTCCACAATGTGCCTGTATTTGGGGCTAGAAGCGCCGCAGGCGCGTCGTTTTCGGGTGAAGCGAAGGCGGCTTTGCCGCCGCAGCGAGGGGCTTTTGCGAAAAGCCCCTGACTAGAATTGCTAGGCCCGCAGCAAGCGCGAAGCGCTTGATTCGGGACTAGGTCCCCGGGCGGGCCGCCCACCGAGTCTCTGAGGGCGGCTCGCCGTGAGCGCAACCGGGGGCGGGTCAGGCCGTCGCCCGAGAGAGGATTCCCCATGTCTCTGAACATCGACGTGCTCGCCGAGTACCTCCAGGATCACCTCGGAGGCGCGGCTGGTGCCATCGACCTTCTGCGCCGTCGTCTCGACGATGGTCGGGGTGACGGAGAGCTGCGAGAGCTGCTCGGCGGGATCGAGTCCCATCGCGAGAGCCTCGAGGCGCTGATGCGAGACCTCGAGATCGACCGAAGCAAGCTTCACCAGGTCGTGGGATGGCTCGCAGAGCGCATGTCACAGATCAAGCTCCAGGGTGAGGCGCTCCGCGACGGCGCGCTCCGCGACCTCTTGGAGTTGGAGACCCTCTCCATCGGTGTGCACGGAAAACAGCGCCTCTGGCGCTCACTGAGCGCCATCCGCGACGGGCACCCTGCGCTTCAGGCCCTCGACCTGGACGCGCTGCTCGAGACCGGGGAACGGCAGCTGGAGATCGTCGAGCGGCATCGCCGAGCCGCCGTCGCCCGGGCCTTCCTCGAGGGGAGCGCGGCTGCCCCCGATCCGGCATGAGGTGTCGGGGTTCGTCACGATTTTCCCGACGATGGGAGACTCGGACGCCGCCCTCGCAGCTCGAGCGCCATCCCTGCGACGGCGACAACGAGGGTGAGCCACGCCTGCGCGGGCACGTAGCTGACGGTCGCGTCGACCCAGCGCCCCACGCCGTCGCCCTCGAGCAGCACGGCCCACGCGTCCACGAAGGTCGGGTGGGTCCACGCGGTGATCTCGGGGACGCGCACGTGGGCGAGCAGCATGCCCGGGATCGCGAGCAGCGCGCCGACCGCGATGGCCACCCACGCCGGCGCGCGCCGCCGCTCGAACGCGAGCCCGAAGGCGACCGCGAAGACGGGCAGCGACGGCACCAGGAAGCGCGGCCCGTAGGCGACGCTGGCCGACCAGTCGAACCAGCCCGCGTAGATCGCGAGCTGCAGCGCGGGCACGAGCATCAGCCAGCCCAGCCGACCCATGCGCGCGACGCCGAAGAGCGCCACCAGCGAGAGCGGCGCGTAGACGAAGAGCCCACTCAGGGGGCTGAACAGCAAACCGCTCAGCCCTTCGGGCGCCGTGGCCCACGAGAGGCCGCCGCCCGGAACCGCGGGGAAGAAGAGCGCGAGCCCCAGCGCGGCGAGCGCGACCGGAGCCAGCAACTTCGCCTGCGATCTCCAGCGTGGCCCCAGCGCGAGCGCGAAGGGCAGCGCGAGCGGCGCGTGATCCGGCCGGACCAGCGTGGCCGCCGCGATCGCGAGCCCCGCCCAGAGCGGCCGCTCGCGGGTCAGCCCCCACATCGCGAAGGCGAGGCACGCCGCGGTGACGCTCTGGGTCCAGCACGTGCCCGCGTAGACCCCGAGCGGCGAGAGCGCGAGGGCCACCACCGCCGCGACCCGCGCCCGCCGGGAGAGCTCGAACGCCCCGAGCGTCAGCCAGACGAAGAGCACGCTCGCGGCGCCGGAGAGCGGCCCGATCAGCGCGAACGCCACCGCGCGCGGGTCGAGGTTGATCGGGCGGAGCGCGGCACGGAACGAGCCCGCGTCGGGCGCGAAGAGGGGCTCGATCGCCTCGGCCAGCGGGCGGTCCGCGAAGAGCGCGCCCACGGCCACGAACGGCGCCCCCAGCCACGCCATGCCCGGCGGCAGCGACGCGCGCACGCGGCCCTGGTCGTCGAGGTGGAGCAGCCCGCCCGCCGTGCGCTCGGTCGCCACCCCGAGGTCGCCCACGTCGAACGAGAGCGCCGTGGAGCCGCGCGCGACGAGCCCGTCCGCCACGTCGAGGTGCAGCGCCGCGTCCCCCACCGTCAGCCCCCGGCTCGTGAGCAGGAAGAAGGCGAGCGCGGCCAGCGCGACCCGGGTGGCCGGCCTCATGCAGCGCAGCAGGCCGTTGAAGTACCGAGCCCGAAGGATCTCGGAGCACGACGGCCCGGTTCTCGGCTCGGGGCGACGAGGAAATGCTTCAGCATTTTCGAGGAGACACGGGCCGAGAGACGGGTCGTCCCGCCCGAGAGACGAGGAGCGAGGTTCTTCAACGGACTGTTAGGGGAGCAGGTAGGTGAAGACGCGCGCGTCGAAGGTGATCTGCCAGAACTCCGCGTCGACGCCCGGCTCCCCGGAGGACGGCGCGCCGTCGTAGAAGACCGGCCAGCCGAAGCGCAGCGCCAGATCCATCAGCGGCCCGCGCGAGCTCGGCCCGGGGATCGTCGCGCCCGCGAAGAAGCCGAACGGCACGTTGGGCGTGTCGAGGTTCGGCCCCGGGAGCACCACGCCCGTGAACGCGCCGATCCAGACGTGGTCGCCGAGCGAGAAGAGCGCGCGGAGATCGATCGTCATGTCGCCCCGCACGGGGTCGTCGAAGACGGCGGTGACCAGCGGGAGGCCGACGTCGAGGCGCACCCACTCGCCCGCGTGGATGCGCATGAGGAAGCCGCCGTCGAGGTGGGTCACGTTGCTGAAGCGCGAGCGCGCGAGCAGGTGATGGGTCGGCAGCGGCTCCGGGTCGCCGAGCGTGTTCGCGCGGTCGATCGGCCACGAGAGGTTGGCGTAGAGCGACAGCTCCACCACCTCGTGCTCGAAGACGCGCAGGGTCGTGCTCAGCGCCGGGTTCTCGAAGTCCACGCTCGGCTCCATGCGCAGGACCGGCAACAGCGCGGTGACCTGCCAGAAGTCGAAGATGCCGTAGGTGAGGCCCACGCCGAGCTGCGCGAGGTAGCGGTCGGAGAAGCGGTCGTAGCGCGCGATCGCGACGCCGAGCTGCGGCACCATCATGCCCCGCAGGTAGGTCTGCGGCCGCCGCGCCGCGCGGCGCGGGTAGCGGCGCGGGTCGTCGTGCTCGAGGAAGCCCACGTCCGGCGGGGGCTCCTCGTCGACGATCCGCGGCTGGTAGATCCCGCGCGTGCCGGGCTGCCCGTCGATCGGGATGCTCAGCGAGCAGGCCGCGCGGCAGTCGTCGTCGTCGCAGTCGACCAGCCCGTCCCCGTCGTCGTCGTCGCCGTCGTCACAGACCTCGGCCGTCGGCCGGCTGACGCAGAAGATGAGCTGCGCGCACCCGTCGTCGTCACAGTCGACGAGCCCGTCGCCGTCGTCGTCCTCGCCGTTCTGACAGAGCGACGGCGTGTTCTCGACGACTTGCGCGGAGGCGGAGGCGGCCAGGAGCGTGACCAGCCCGAAGAGACCTGAAACACGAAGCACCCGGAGAACCTACCTCTCCCCGGGGACACCCGGGAAGAGGAGGTCCGCGCCTCAGGGGTGAGCGTGCTTCGGCGTCGATGCCGCCTTCGCGACCTCGGCCTCCACGATGTCCTTCAGGTGCGCCAGGTTGGAGGAGAGCTCCCGCCGGTTCCGCGCGGTGATCACCTTCTCCGCCACTGCGCCGAGCACGGGCGTCGGGATCGAGTAGCTGACCTCCAGGCGGAAGCGCGTGCCCTGCTTGCCCTCGCGCTCGAAGTTCATGTGCCACTCGCTGTCGATGCCCCCGACGGTGCGGGTGTTCCTGAGCTCCCCGACGTTCTCCTTCACGACCTCGGTCTTCCCGTCGAACTTCACGCCCGCCATCTTGTAGGTCCACTCGTAGGTCTGCCCGACCCCGGAGCCGCGGACGTTGCGAACCTCGATGAGGCTCGACATCCACTGCGGGAGACGCCGCGGATCGGCGACGATCCGGTAGACGGCCTCGGGCGGTGCGTCGATGCGGATCTCGTCGCTTGCACTGTGCATGTCTCGTTCCTTCCCCGACTAGTAGGTCGGTGTAGGGCGAAGTAGCGAGAGTCGTGCCGCCGGCGCGAACCGGCCCCGCGCCCACGAAAAAGCCCCCGAGGGTGCAGCGGCTGCACCCCGGGGGCGGTTCCTGCGCGAGGCGCCCTCTACGGGCCGCAGCTGTCGCTGACGCGGATGCTGCTGACGAGGCCGGCCTGGACGTTGTCGCAGTAGGTGCCCGTGAACTCGAGGCGCGTGCCCGTCAGGGTCCAGCCGCTCGAGGGAACCCGCACGCCGTCCTGTCGGACCTCGATGGCGCTCGGGCGGCCGGGCACGCTCGACAGCTCGAAGTGGCAGTCGGTCGCGGCGGCGATGATCGCGCGGAGGGCGCGGGTGAGGGCGGGGCCGTCGAGGGCCTCGTAGTAGCGGGTCGAGCCCGAGCGCGCGCGGCCGCCGGCGTCGGCGAAGCGGTTGAGCGCGTCCCGGAGCGCGGGGATGCCGCTCGTGTCGCCGCTCGGGTCGGGACCGACGATGCCGAGCACGAAGGTGTCGATGCCGAGCGAGCTGCGCAGGTTCGAGATCGCGGTCACCGTCGCGGGGACCGTCGCGCCGCAGTTCGGCTCGGGCAGGCCGTCCGTCATCAGGACCACGAACTGCTCACGCGGCGACGTGGCGCTGGTGAGGTAGCTCTGCACGGTGCCGAACGCGCCGGGGGTCGGGGTGTCGCCCGCGCGCGGGTCGACGGTGACGAGGCGCGAGGAGATGGAGCTGCCCGTGCCGAGCGCGAGCCCGATGTCGGGGGTGCTCGCGACCATGCAGTTCATCCGCTCCGCGTCGCCCGTCATCTCGGGGAAGGTCAGCAGCCCGAGCTGCAGGTCCGAGAGCGACGGGAGCACGGTGTCCATCGCGTCGCGCAGCGCCTGCCAGCGCGTCACGCCCGACGACGCCGGCCAGTCCATGCTGCCCGAGCGATCGACCACGAAGAGCAGCTCGCCCTCCGCCGGCACCACCGCGAGGGTCTCGTCGAAGGGCGTGCAGCACGCGCTCGAGGTCGCGCAGTCGCTGTCGGCGCAGTCGGTCCGCCCGTCGCAGTCCTCGTCGCGGCCGCTGCCGCAGACCTCGGACGCCGGCGTCGACTCGCCCACGCAGCCGCCCCAGGTGGAGGGCACGCCTTCGCAGCGCTGGACGCCCGCGCGGCACTCGCCCGTGCCCGCCGTGCCGGCCGGGCCGGAGTAACAGGAGCGGCTCTCGCCGGGCACGCAGGTGCAGCCCTCGTCGATGTGGCCGTCGCAGTCCTCGTCCTCGGTGCCGTCGCAGACCTCGGCGCCGGGCAGGACGTCCCCGCCGCACGCGCCCCAGGCGGAGCCGTCTTCGGTCGCCTCGCAGCGCCGGGAGCCGGCCGCGCAGAGGCCCACGCCCTCGGTGCCGGCCGGGCCGGTGTAGCAGCCCTCGGAGTCGCCGGTGCGGCAGTCGCAGCCCTCGTCGAGCTCGCCGTCGCAGTCGTTGTCGACCCCGTCGCAGATCTCCTCCGCCGGCTGGCCGAAGAGGATGCAGCGGTCCCAGACGCCGAACTCGCCCGAGTCCACGCAGTCCTGGGTGCCCCAGCCGCAGGCGCCGATGCCCGCGAGCGCCGGGTCCCCGGGCCAGCAGCGCTGACGGTCACCGCGCGAGCAGGTGCAGTCCTCGTCGACGCGCATGTCCATGTCGTCGTCGAGGCCGTTCCCGCAGGCGTCGCCCGGGCCCGCGTCCGACATGGGCACGAAGGCGTCGACGGGATCGACGGGGCCGGAGTCCCGATCGCCGGTGCCGGGGGCCGCGGAGCAGCCTACGGAGAGAGCCAGCGCGAGTGAGCTCAGCGCGAGAAAAGAAAAGTGCTTCATGCGAGGTACTCCATCATCCACCCCCACCGAGCACCGACTGTGCCAGCCCTTCGTCGGGGATACCAGCGCCGTGCGCGTGACGTCTCCGCTCGCCACGCGGGGTCCCCCGACCCCATCGAACGGGCAGACTCGGGCCACGCCTCAGGGCACGGCGCCCGCGAAGATCCGGGTCTGGAACATGCTCGGATCCGTCGCGTCCTGCTCGAACACCGAGAACGCGAGGCGCTCTCCGTCGCGGTCGAGGATCAGGCGCTGCACGCTCTGCCCCGCGTAGAGCGCCTCCTGGGTGCCGTCGGCCCGCACGGCCAGGATGCGCTGGGTGGCCCAGTCCCGCGAGCGGATGGTCATCAGGAGGCCCCGCGCCGTGCTCTGCGCGTCGACCCGCCCCACGTTCGACCAGCGCGCGCGCTCTTCGCCGTCCGGGTCGAGGAGCGCCGCCTCCTCCTCGTTGGCGTGCACGAGCAGCGAGCCGTCGTCGCCCACCCAGTAGACCTGCGCGTTGCGCCCGACCGCGGGCACCGCCTCGAGCCCCGGCGCGTCCCAGCGGAAGCGATAGAGCGTGGTCACGCCCACCACGTTGCGCTCGCTGAGCGCGAGGGTCTCGCCATCGCGGGAGCGCCCGGCGAGGCGGAGGTTGCCCGTGGAGGGGGCCTCGAGCGGCTCGCTCTCGAGGGTGTCGAGGTCGCTCACCTCGTAGGTCCAGCCCGTTCCGTCGTCGGAGACCGAGGTGAGCAGCGCGCGGCTCCCGTCGGGCGAGAGCGCGAGCAGCTGCGCGCCCTCGTAGAAGTTCAGCCAGCGCTCGCGGGTCAGGACCAGCGCGCCGTCCGTCGCGTCGACGCCGAAGACGTGGTTGGCCCGCTCCGCCTCGAGGACGGCGTGCGACCGCAGCTCCGGCGCGGCGAGGAAGCGCTCGCCCTCGGGCGCGCCGAGGTCGAAGATCCCGACGTGCTGCGAGCTCCGCACCGGGCGGTGGATGAGCACGCGCCCGTCCCGGCTGAGGGTGAGCTGGTCGCCGCGCACCGCGATGAAGGGCACCTCGGGCAGGTCGACCGCGTCGCCCGTGTCGAGCCGCACCCGCCGGAGCAGATCCTCGGGCGCGACGTAGAGCAGGACGGGCGCGGCCCGGGCCACCACCGCGCCGGCGCAGGTGGCGACGTCCCCGACCAGCCGCCGGTAGCCGTCCTCGTCGATCGTGCCGATCTCACCGCCCCCGCAGACCCACGCGATCTCCTCGTCCCCGGACCGCGCGAAGCCCTGCACGCCCGCCTCGACCCGGACCTCGGGGCCGTCGGGCAGCCGGCGCCAGGTCACGCCGCCCTCGCTGTCGCGCATCATCACCTGGTCGCCGCGGGTGGAGAACGTGGCGCCCGCGCCCGCCTCGGCCACGCGCACCGGGGCGTCGAGCGCGGGCCCGACCCGCATCACGTCTCCGTCGGGCGTGACGTAGGTGAGATCCCCGCACGGTCCCATCGTCATCGAGACCCCGGCCGTCGCGAGGCTGTCCAGCTCCGCCACCGGGCCCGCCGCGGCGCGCTCCCCGCAGGACAGGGGCGCGATCGGAGCCGCGAAGTCGGGGTCGGCGCACGCCACGAGCGTGAGCGAGAGGAGAACGAGGAAGCGCATGCGCTCGCGCGACGCACGTCCGGTGCCAGGCGCGCAGCCTCCCCGATCGGACCCGCCCGCGCGCGTGGGCCGTGCCGCCGTGTGCCAAACGCGCCGCGGGGACGATCCTATTCATTCGTCAAACTCGAGTTCGACGAATGAACAGGATCGTCCCCGGCGTGGATCGCGGGTTGCGTCGAGGGCTCCGCTGGCGCACACCTCGCTGCCTTGAACGCCCCCATCCACGCGCTGCCCACCGCGACCCAGCTGTGCCTCGAGGCCGCCAAGCGTCTCGGGCTCGACGCGTCGGTGCTCGACCCCGAGTACGGCTACCTCTTCGAGCTCCGCAAGGGCGACCGCCGCCACGCGATGCTGGGCGGGCGCTCCCCGCTGAACGACGCGGTCGCGGCGCGGCTCGCGGAGGACAAGCACTACACGGGCATGCTGCTCGAGCGCGCCGACCTGCGCACCCCGCGCACCACCCGCTGCCTCTCCCGCGAGCACCCCACGATGGCGTCCTTCCGGGATCGCGCGGGCATGGCGCCGGGCGTGGAGGCGGCCAAGGCGCTGGGCTACCCCGTGGTGGTCAAGCCCAACCGGCTGAGCCACGGCCGCGGCGTCTCGCTCGTGCAGGACGAGGGCACCCTGCGCCGCGCGGTGCGCGCCGTCTGGCAGCTCGACGCGATCGCGCTGGTCCAGGAGCGCATCGACGGGCGCGACTTCCGCCTCGACTTCCTCGATGGGCGCTTCCTCATCGGCTACGAGCGGCGCCCGCTCGAGGTGCGCGGGGACGGCAAGCGCACGCTCTCGCAGCTCCTCGCGGCCCGCGACCCGCGCTTCGCCGAGCCCGAGCGCCAGCGCCGCCTCACCCGCGACCGCCGCTTCCGGGACGTGGTGGAGCGCCGCGGCTGGACCGTCAGCAGCGTGCTCCCCGAGGGCGCCGCGCTGTCGTTCGACGGGCCCATCCAGAACCTCAACGGCGCCAGCACCGCGCGCCTCATCGAGCGCATCCCCGAGGGGCTGCGCGCGGCCTGCGCCCGGGCGGGCGAGGCGGTGGGCCTGCGGCACTTCGGCGTCGACCTCAAGCTCGAGGCCCTCGAGGCCGACCCGGCCCGCGCGGCCTTCATCGAGATCAACGCGTCGCCGCTCCTGTCGCAGATGTACCTGCTGGGCCACCGCGAGCAGGCGCTCCTCGCCCAGATGCAGGTCCTCGAGGCGCTCTTCGCCTAGAGCGCGCCAGCGCGTAATTGCGCCCCACCTCCATCTCCGCTTTGATGGGGCGATGCGCTTACTTCGTCTCTGGTCGGTCGCGCTCCTTGCGCTCCTCGCGCTGCCGAGCGTCGCCTCCGCCTACACCACCCGCGTCCACATCGTGATGGCGAACGAGGTGCGCGAGGCCCTCATCGCCAGCGGGGACGGCACCATCGAGCTGCGCTGGAGCGGGGCCACCGTGCGCCTGCCTCCCGAGGACGCCGACGCCATCGTCAACCAGCCGCTCGCCTTCCGCGCGGGCGCGATCGGGCCCGACAACACCGTCTTCCCGGGTATGACCGACGGCTCGCACGGCGTGCACCAGGATCCGTACGGCCAGTGCGAGCTCTTGTACATGGAGGCGATCACCGAGGTCGAGCGGGCCTACGCGCTCGGCTGCTTCCTGCACGGGGCGACCGACGCGGTCGCGCACCACTTCGTCAACGACTTCACGGGCGAGACCTTCACGCTCAACCCGCGGAGCGAGGGGCGGCTCTCCTCGTTCGACAACGTCGTCGGCCACATCGTCACCGAGAGCCGCATCCAGGACGCCGTCCGGCAGAGCGACCCGACCGCGCTGAGCGAGTCCGCGCTCCGGCACGACATCCCCGAGAGCTTCGTGCTGCGCGCGTACTACGACGTCGACAGCCCCGTCTGGCAGCGGCTCGCCGAGGGCGCCCTCGAGCGCTGGGAGGCGGCGCGCGCCGCCTCTCCCGACGGCAACCTCCTGAGCTGGGCCGGCGCGGCCGGCCTGGCGTCCTGGGAGCACGTCGCGATGGCCCCGGTCTACCTCTCGGAGATCCAGCGCCTGCGCGTGGCGCTGCGCGCCTTCGTCGAGGCGGAGATCGCCGACCTGTCCGACCCGAGCTCCACGCGCGGCCGCGAGCTGGGCGTGACCGCGGGCGACGACGGCGTGGTCGGCACGCCCGACGACGACACCGCCTGCAGCGGGAGCTGCCCCACCCTCTTCGGCCGGTACTACGTCTACGTGAACCTCCTCGCGCCGCGCACCGACGCGGGCGGCCGACCGCTGCCGAGCGCCTTCGACGCGATCAGCGACCGGCTCGGCGACGACCTCAACCTGTTCCTGCCCGCGCTCATGGCGGTGATCGGCAACCTCTCCAACCAGCTCAACGCGCCCATCACCGACGACGCCGACCACGGCCTCGACGTCAGCCCCTCCGACGTCGCGGCCATCTTCGCCCCCCTCGACGACTGGGCCACGCGCACCACGAGCGTGGACTACGAGCTGCTCGGCCGCGCGGTCACGCCGGTCTGGTACCAGAACCTCAGCGACTTCTTCGACCGCTTCGGCGTCTCGATCAGCATCCCCGAGGTGCTCGCCGCGGTGCTCGAGCCGCTCATCCGCGAGGTGCGCGAGGTGCTCGTCGACTCGGTGCGCGCCGAGGCCGAGACCTACGTGATCGAGCTGGCCAGCGAGTACCGCGCCGGCCGCGACGGCTTCTCCGACGGGCTCGAGCTGCAGCTCGCCGCGAGCGCCCCGGACACCCTCGGCGGCCACGCCCTCGACTTCTTCCAGGACTCGGGGCTCTGGAACTACTCGTTCAACATCACGGCGGCGACCTTCGCCAACCACGACGTGCTGCTCTCGGGCGACCCCATCGGCGAGGGCGCGGCGAGCTTCGACGCCTCCTACACCCTCGAGTGGACCCAGCTCGGCCTCTGCGACTACCTCCAGGCGGCCGTCTTCCCCGAGGGCACGGGCATCGGCCCGCTCCTGAGCGTGCACGACGGCGAGACCTTCCACATGGCCAACATCGACGGCGACGCGCCCGTCGAGTGCCACGACGGGGACCTCGAGCTGTTCGGCATGCCCAGCGTCGACAACTGCCGCCTGGTCGGGCTCGACGAGCTGACCCGTGACCCGCACGGCTCCTTGTCGCGCGCCTTCCCGCCCACCTACGCGAGCGGCGACGCCACCTGCCGGCGCCTGACCGTGCCCGGCCTCCCCGCGCCGCCTCCCCTCCCCGACGGCGGCATGGGCGGCGGTGACGGCGGCGCGAGCGGCGGCGACGGCGGCGGCGGCGACGGCGGCCCCGGCAGCGGCGAAGACAGCGGCTGCGGCTGCGCCGTCCCGGGTGGCGCGAGCGGCTCTCCCCTCGGCCTCCTGCTCGCGCTCGCCGGCCTCCTCTTCTGGCGCCGCCGCCGGCAGCCGGCTCGCCGCTCGCGCGCGGCAGGCTGGGCGAAGGGGTGGATCGCGCTCGGCGCGCTCGCGCTCGCGCTCGGCGGCTGCGACGACGGCGTGGTCGACCCCCCGATGGACGGCAGCGTGACCCCGATGGACGGCGGCGGAGACGACGCCGGCCCCGGCCCGGACGACTCCGGCGTGATCGACGAGGACGCGGGCGACGAGGACGGCGGCGTGGGCGTGGACGGCGGCCCCGATCTGCGGCGCGCCCTGCTCGACGCGCTCGGCGCCTCCGTCTGGAGCGGCCTCCAGACCCGCTCCGAGGGCGGCAGCCTGGTCGAGCGCGCGTACGAGCTGCGCTTCGACGCCGCGACCCTCGAGTGGGCCGAGATCCGGAACCCCTGGGGCCCGGGTCGTCAGCGCATCTTCCGGTCGTTCAGCGTCGACCGCGACGGTGAGACCGTCGACAGCACCGTGATGATCCCCTCCGGCTGGGAGACCCCGCCCGAGCTCAACGGCCAGCGCGACACCTGGACCTTCGAGGTCGTCGACGGCAGCCCGCGCGAGCTGCGCATCACCGACGACGGCGGCGTCACCGAGGTCTTCACCGAGGGCGCGATCCCCGCCCCCGTCGAGGGCCTCACGGCGGAGCTGCGCGTGTTCGCAGCCGGCGGCACCATCGAGGACGCCGCGTGCAGGGGCAGCACCATCAACGACGCCGACCGCCGCCTCATCTGGGAGTTCGCGCGCGGCCGCGGCACCATGAGCGAGGAGACCGGCTACGACTTCGCGGCGGGCGTCGCGATCGAGGAGTGGGTCGACAGCCCCCTCGGCAGCTGGAGCGTCACCGACGTCGACGGCTTCGGCCGCCTCGGCGGCACCGCGCTGAGCAACCAGTTCAACTTCGTCGTGCGCTACACCGGCAGCCTCGACAACCCGGGCACCTTCTGGCTGCGCGAGGCCGACGACGACGTCAACGACGCGGCCGTCTGGGCCTTCGCGGGCCCCTCCGTGGGCAGCATGCGCCCCGCGGACCTGCTCCTCGAAGTGCAAGACTTCTTCAACGCCGACGCCACCCCCAACGAGGTCTCCTTCACCGGCCCCGCGGGCCCCGTCCCGGTCGAGATCATCCTCACCTGGTGCCCCGCCGTCAGCCATCTCGAGCCGACCACCTTCCAGGCCAGCCTCGACGCCACCGGCGCCGCCTTCGACCTCCTCCCCCCCGCCGACACCACCCCCATCACCGACGCCGCCCTCTTCCCCCCCGCCCTCTGACGCCGGGGACGATCCTATTCATTCGTCAAACTCCTGAACGATGAGCGGGTGGCGGCGCGTGAGAGAGGTGCCCGAGCTGCGGGTGCTGGCCTGGGGCATCGCGGCCGGGGCGGTGGCGTTCGTCGTCATGGTCGTGCCGACCGGGATCCTGACCGCGCTCGACCTCCCCAGGCGAACGACCCAGGGCCTCGCCGAGGCGTTCGTCTGTCCCGCGATGCTCCTCGCGCTCCTCGCCGGGCTGCTCGTGCTCGGCGCGATGGTGATGGCGCTCGGTCGCGTCGGCGGCGCCCTCCGGGCACAGCTCTCCGACGGGGAGTCGGCCGCGACGCCGGCGCCGCGTGGCCCCTACCGCTCGTCGGCCGAGGAGCCCCCCGGCCCCGACCTGCTCGCGCGCAGCGATCGGCGGACGGCGATCCGGATGGCCGTGCTCGGTGCCACCCTCCTCGCGGTCGGATACGCGCTGCGTATAGCGTCACGGCGGTCCGTCGGCTGGAGCATCTGCGCTTCATCGGCTTCGCCCTCGAAGCGATCGGCGGCCTGCTGACGGCGGGAGCGCTCCATCTCGCGTGGCGATCCCGATCTCGTTCATAGACGCGAGCTCGAGCTCGACCGGGGGGTTTGACGAATGAATAGGATCGTCCCCGACGCTCCGAGCGCGCTCGGCAAAACGCGAGCTCGAGCACCATCGGGGGGTTTGACGAATGAAAAGGATCGTCCCCGACGCTCCGAGCGCGGCCCTCCGCGTGGGGATCGCGATCTCGTTCGTAAACGCGAGTTCGAGCGCCTTCGGGGGTTTCGACGAATGAAAAGGATCGTCCCCGACGCTCCGAGCGCGGCTGTCCTTCCAGAACGGCCCGCGGCTGCGAGCGCGGAGCGCTGCGACGTCAGAATCGGGCGCGCGCTGCGATCCGCTGGGGTCGGCCCATCCGAAACGCACCGGGAGCGCGATCCCGCAGCTCCCGCGCATTTCAGAATGCGTTCGGCTGCGTCTGGAGACGAAAATCGGTTTGAAAACGCAGCCGCGCTGCGATTTGTGTACCTTTGAAGATACGCAAACGCACCGTCGCTGCGATCGATGTACCTTTGAAGGTACATTTTCGCTCCCCCGCTGCGATTTCGGAGCTTTTTTCCCGCCAAATCGCACCAGATCTGCGTTTCTCGGTGCTTTGAAGCCGCTCGAACGCAGCCGGGCGCGAATTTCGGACGGAAGAAGCTGTGGAAACGCGCCGCGCGGGCGTTTTTTCGAGATTCACCAGTGAATTCGGGTCGCTGGAGGCACGCGCCGGTCGCGACGCCTCACGCGGACGCGTCGCCCCCCGGCCGGCTCGGCGGAGCCTCGCGGGGAAGGTGCGCGGAGAGGGCGCGCGCCATGCGACGGGCCCGCTGCATGACGGGCTCGGCGCGGTCTTCGCCGAGGCGCTCGACCAGGGTCTCGCGGAAGAGCGTCAGCCACGCGTCGAAGTGGGCGCGGCTGAGCTCCTCGATCGCGCGGTGCAAGACGGGGGGCCCGCCGCGGGGGCTCGGGGTGTAGGCGGGGACCCCGTGGAGCACCGCGGTCCAGAAGGCGGTCATGCGCGCGAGGTGGGGCTCCCAGTCCTCGATCCGCCGGGCGAAGACGGGGCCGAGCTCGGGGTGATGCTGAACGCGGCCGTAGAAGGCGCGCACGAAGCCGGCGATCTCGGCCTCGTCGGGGGGGAACGTGGTCATCGCACCTCCACACGTGAGAGTCGAAGGAGACGGGACAGCGCGCGACGCGGCGCGACCAGGTCGGCGAGCGAGTAGCCGTCCAGGACGTCGAGGAAGGCGTCACGCGCCTCGGCGAGGGCGCCCTGCAGCGCGCACGGCCCGGCCAGCGGGCAGCGGCTCTGGCCCGGGTCGAAGCACTCCACGATCGTCAGATCCTCGAGCTCCCGCACGACGCCCCCGACCGTGATGTCCGCGGGCGAGCGGGCGAGCCGGAAGCCCCCGCCCCGGCCGCGACGCGTCTCGAGGTGGCCGCGCGCCCGGAGGTCCTTGGCGATCTTGGCGAGGTGGTGCTCGGAGACACCGAGCATCGCGGCCATCTCGGCCGCGGTGCGGGGCCCCTCCTCGACCGCGAGCAGCATCAGGACGCGGAGGGCGTAGTCTGCGCGCTGGGTGAGCCTCATAACAGGTACCTCATAGACCTCTTATGGGAGCAGCGAGGCGCGAGGTCCAGGGCTGGCGCGCCTTCTCGGGGCCCGGCGTCGACGCTACGCTGGAGCCATGCAAGGGTCGATTCGTCTCGCGCTCCTCGTGTCCCTCGTCTGGCTCGCGCCGCGCCCGGCCTCGGCGTGCGGGGGCTGCTTCCACCCCCTCGAGGGCTCGCCCACGGTGGTGACGCGCCATCAGATGGCGGTCTCCATGAGCCCCGAGCAGACGACGCTCTGGGATCAGATCGAGTACGCGGGCAACCCGGAGGACTTCGTCTGGGTGCTCCCCGTCCGCGACGGCGCGCCGGTGGAGCTGGCCGAGAACGCGTTCTTCGAGGCGCTCCAGCAGAGCACCACCATCCGCATGCAGGTGCAGCCGGCGCGCACGACCTGCCCCGACCCGTGCGGCGGGATCTTCCTCGGCGGCGCCTCCGCCGACTTCTCGGAGGAGCGCGAGGTGACCGTGCACCACGAGGCGAGCATCGGGCCCTACGAGACGGCGACCGTCGGCTCCGAGGACCCGGAGGCGATCATCCGCTGGCTGCAGGACCGCGGCTACGCCGTGCCCGACAGCACCCTGCCCACCATCCGCCACTACACCGACCAGGGCATGGACTTCGCCGTGCTCCGGCTGAGCAGCAGCGCGGGCGCGAGCCAGATGCAGCCGGTGCGGGTGACGACGCCGGGCTTGAGCGTGACCTTCCCGCTCCGCATGATCGCGGCCGGCGCGGCGAACGTGATCGGGCTCGAGCTCTTCGTGATCGCGGAGGGGCGCTACGAGGCGGCCAACATGCCGAACGTCGAGGTCGATCGGGGCGCGATCACCTACGACTGGAACACCGAGTCCTTCGACTACGAGACCCACTACGCGGCGGCCATCGCGCCGCACGAGGGCAACGCGTGGGTGACCGAGGTGGCGACGACGGACACGTTCCGGATCGGGAGCTACGTCAGCTTCGACGACGACGGCGTGGCGCACTACGCGGAGCCGGACTGGCGGGTGGCGACGCGCGGGCTGAGCGGCGGCGCGTACCTCACGCGGCTCACCGCGGACCTGCCGTCGCGCTTCCTCACCGAGGACCTCGTGCTCCAGGCGAGCGACGGAGGCGACCTGCCCGCGGTATTCGACGTGCAGAACGAGATCGACCGGCCGGCGGAGCCGCTCTGCACCGAGACCTGCGCCGACGCGTACGGGAGCGGGAGCGCGGGGCGGCTCGGCTGGCGCGACGGCGGCCGCGGCGACGGGCTGCGGTGCCGGGTCGATCGAGGGGTCGGCGTCGGCGCGCGCGCGGGCCTGGGGTTCGGGGCGCTCGCGCTGGCCGGCCTGCTCCTGTTCGCGCGACGCCGACGCGGCTGAGCTACGCTCCATCCGTGCAGCGACTCAGCGCGATGGACACGGGGTTCCTGCTCGCGGAGAGCCGCGAGACCCCGATGCACGTGGGCGGGCTCTACCTGTTCACGCTCCCCGAGGGCGCCGACGAGCAGGCGTTCCTGGCGGAGCTGCTCGACGTGCTGCGCGGGGCGGAGCAGTGGCGGCCCCCCTTCGGGCATCACCTGCAGATGGGGCCGCTCGGGCTCGCGGGGCCGACGCACTGGGCCCCCGACGAGCAGCTCGACGTCGACTACCACGTGCGCCACTCGGCCCTGCCGAAGCCGGGACGCTACCGGGAGCTGTTCGTGCTCGCGGCGCGCCTGCACCAGTCCCTGCTCGATCGACATCGGCCGCTGTGGGAGGCCCACATCATCGAGGGGCTCTCGAACCGGCAGTTCGCGCTCTACTCCAAGATCCACCACGCCGCGGTGGACGGGGTCAGCGGGGTGCGGCTCGCGATGGAGATGCTCTCGAGCGACCCGGCCGACCGCAAGGACTACTCGCCCTTCTCGCGGCACGCGTACGAGCTGGCCCGGGCCGAGCGGAAGGCGAAGCGCGAGGCGCGCGGCGAGCCGCCGAGCGAGCGCGAGCTGAAGTCGGTGGGCGAGGCGCTGCGGCGGAGCCTCGGGCTGAGCCGCGGGGTGCTGGGCGCCCTCGGCTCCTACGTGCGCGCGTGGTGGAGCCCCGACGCGAGCGCGCTGGCCACCAGCTGGACGCCGTCGCCGCAGACCAGCTTCAGCACCAAGATCACCGGCGCGCGGCGCTTCGTCGCGCAGTCCTACTCGCTGCCGAGGGTCAAGGCGGTCGGCAAGGCGCTCGACGGGACCATCAACGACGTCGTGCTCGCGATGTGCGGCGGCGCCCTGCGGCGCTACCTGCTGTCGCGGAACGAGCTGCCCGACGCGTCGCTCACGGCCATGAACCCCGTGTCGGTCCGCACCGAGGCCGACGGCAGGGTCGGCAACGCGGTCGGCGCGCTCACCGCGAACCTCGCGACCCACATCGCCGACCCCGAGCGGCGCTTCCGCGCCATCGTCGCGTCGATGGACGAGGGCAAGTCGCTGCTCGAGGGGCTCGGCCCGCGCGAGATCGAGCTGTTCACGCAGCTCACCGCCGGGCCCGCGCTCCTGGTCGGCGCGCTCGGCCTGGCCGACCGCTTCCCGCCCTACAGCACCGTGATCTCCAACGTGCCCGGGCCGCGCGAGCGCAGCTACTGGAACGGGGCCCGCCTCGACGGCATGTACCCGGTCAGCGCCATCTATCACGGCTTCGCGCTCAACTTCACGCTCCTGAGCAACGCCGACCAGCTCGACTTCGGCATCATCGCGTGCCGCCGATCCGTGCCGGGCGTGCAGCGAATCATCGACCACCTCGAGGAGTCGCTCGCGGAGCTGGAGGCGGTCGCGGGCCTCTGAGGGAGCGCTCACCCGCCGAGCGAGCTACCTTGGCCCCTCGATGGGTGAGCTGGTCAGCCTGGGTAGGTCTCGAGACGACGCGTCGCGCGGGAAGCCGCGCCGCGATCTGCGCGCGTTCCTGCCCACCACGCGCGAGGAGATGGACGCGCGCGGCTGGGACGAGCTGGACATCCTGATCGTCAGCGGCGACGCCTACGTCGACCACCCCGCGTTCGGCCCGGTGCTCATCGCGCGCTTCCTCGAGGCGCGCGGCTTCAAGGTCGGCTTCATCGCGCAGCCTCGCTGGGACCGCCCCGACGACGTGCTCCGCATGGGCGCGCCGCGCCTCTTCGTGGGGGTCAGCGCGGGCAACCTCGACTCGATGCTGAACAAGCTGACCGCGCAGAAGAAGGTGCGGTCGGACGACCAGTACTCGCCCGGCGGCCAGACCAACATGCGGCCCAACCGGGCGAGCGTGGTCTACGCGAACCTGATCCGCGGCGCGATGCCCGGCGTGCCGGTGGTGCTCGGCGGCATCGAGGCGTCGCTCCGGCGCATCGCCCACTACGACTACTGGAGCGACAAGGTGCGTCGCTCGGTGCTGCTCGACAGCAAGGCCGACATGCTCGTCTTCGGCATGGGCGAGCGGCCGATCTGGGAGGTCGCGCGGCGGCTGCGCGAGGGCGAGACCATCGCCCAGATCCGCGACGTGCGCGGCACGGCGTACGTGCTCAACAAGGGCGAGCACGAGGCGATCGAGGGGGCCGAGCGCGTGGCCGATCGCCGCCCGGTGATCCTCCCGAGCTACGAGGAGGTGGCCGAGGACCGCGAGGCCTTCAGCCGCATGTCGCGCGCCTTCCAGTACGAGACCAACCCGGGCAACGCGCGCCCGCTCGTCCAGCGCCACGGGCACCAGGCGGTGTACTTCAACCCGCCGGCCGAGCCGCTCGAGACCGATGAGATGGACGCGCTCTACGACCTGCCGTTCGTGCGGAGCGCGCACTGGGCGTACGACGCGCCCATCCCCGCGTTCGAGACGGTCAAGCACAGCATCGTGACGATGCGCGGCTGCTTCGGCGGCTGCACGTTCTGCTCGATCACCGAGCACGAGGGCCGGGTGATCAGCAGCCGCTCGGAAGAGAGCGTGCTCCGCGAGGTGCGGGAGCTGCGCCGCATGGACGGCTTCAGCGGGGTGATCACCGACGTCGGCGGGCCGACCGCCAACATGTACCAGATGCGGTGTCGTTCGGAGAACATCGAGAAGGCCTGCCGCCGGCTCAGCTGCGTGCACCCCGGCGTGTGCGAGAACCTCGTGACCGATCACGCGCCGCTGGTGAGCCTCCTGAAGAAGGTGCGCAAGGCCAAGGGCGTCAAGAAGGTCTTCATCGCGAGCGGCGTGCGCTACGACCTCGCGGAGCGGAGCCCGGAGTTCGTCGACGAGCTCGCGAAGCACCACACCGGCGGGCAGCTCTCGGTCGCGCCCGAGCACGTGGACGACGACGTGCTCGACAAGATGAAGAAGCCGGGCGCCGAGAGCTACGAGCGCTTCGCCGACATGTTTGCGTGCGCCAGCGAGGAGGCGGGCAAGGACCAGCACCTCGTGCCCTACTACATCTCGGGGCACCCTGGCTCGTCGATCGAGAGCATGATCGACCTCGCCCTCTACCTGAAGAAGCAGGGCATCCGCCCGCGCCAGGTGCAGGACTTCATCCCCACGCCGATGTCGATGGCGACGAGCATGTACTACTCCGGCAAGGACCCCTTCACGGGCGAGCCGGTCTACACCGCGAAGAGCCTGCGGGACAAGCGCATGCAAAAAGCGTTGCTGCTCTACTGGGACCCGGCGCACCACGATCTCGCGCGCGAGGCGCTCAAGCAGGCCGGCCGCCACGACCTCATCGGCAGCCACGCCAAGGCCCTCGTCCCCCCGGCGCGCGGCAAGGGCTCGCTCTCCATCCACCAGCGTCGCGGCACCCGGCGCAAGCGCCGCTGATGGACCTCGACGCGCTGCTGCAGCGCGACACGCTCGACGCGCTCGAGGCCGGGCTGGCCGGCGTGGATCCCGACGTCGCGCGAGAGGCGCTGCTCGACGCCTTCTTCGCGCTCGTCGAGTACGAGAACGTTGCGGAGTGGAACCGGCTGGTGCGCGTGTGCGAGGCGCTCGCCATCGTGGGCTGGGGCGAGGTGGAGGCGGTCGACGCGCGCGCCGCGCGCTGGCTCAACGGCCGGCCGTACACGGACCTGATGAACCGCGCGTTCGAGAAGCGGTTCCTCTCGGCCGGCTGGAGCAAGATGGGGAGCACCTTCGTGCTCGGCGAGACCGACCGCTTCTACTACGCGAGCCCGGAGCGGCCCGATCGACCGCAGCTGGACACGGCCGCCTACGCCGCCGCGCGACCGACCGTCGACCGCGTCGACCACGGCGTCTCGAAGCTCGCCTCGCAGCGCAACCCGCTCGCGCGCAACCCGCTGCGGCTGACGCGCTCCGGCCGCTTCTACCCGGCGTTCGAGCCCCTGGTCGACGCGCTCCTCGGTCTGCGCCACCGGCTCGATCGCGAGACGCGCCCGGAGCGCTACGGGCCCGGCTTCGGCTACCTCGGGATCCTCTACGCGTTCAGCTACCCGCTCGAGCAGTACTACCACCGCGAGGAGGACGTGCCGGCGGAGCCCGAGGGGCGGACCTTCGTGCGCGAGCGCCTGGCGCTCGGTCGCCTCGCCAAGGCCAAGGGCGAGCTGCGCATGACGGTGACCCGGTACGTGCCCCCGGCGCTCGCCGAGCGGTCGCTCGAGGCCCAGAAGCGCGAGGTCGCCGACGATCTGCGCGCGCTGCTCGACACCCTCGAGAGGCGCCTGAAGAAGCGCAAGGCCGACTACGACGTCCCCGCGCTGCGCGCAGACCTGGACGCGATCCTCGACGGCTGGCTCGGCGGCGGCGCCTGAGATCGAGGGTCGCGCCGGCAGACCTGCGGCCGCTCTGGTCGGATCCCCAGCACGGGACTCGACGGTGAGACGAACCGACCGTAGGTAGGGGTTCGGTCGGGAGTTGGCGCCACACGTGTATCCACCCCCCTCGACGTCCATCGTGTCTCGCTTGAAGGCCCTCTCCCTCGGCCTGGTGCGCGAGTCGCCAGAGGTGACCGACGTCATCGAGAGACGTCGCGCGCGCTTCGTGGCGGGCTACCTGTTGTGCGCGCTGACGGCGACGGTCGTCTACGTGGGCGCCACGCTCGCCGCGCCCGATGGAGACGGCAGCGGCGTGTGGCTCCGAGGGGTGATCCCCGGCCTCGCGTTCCTGGGCGGCGTCGGGCTCTACGGGCTCGCGCGCAGCCGACACCATCGGATCGCCGGGCGCCTCGTCGTCGTCATGCAGACCCTGGCCGCGCATTTCAGCTTCGTCGTCGCGAGCCAGATGAGCGACGATCTCCAGCTCGGACTCAGCGCGGCCTTCCTCGCCTACCCCGTGCTCGTCGCGGGCCTGTTCCTCCCGAGCCGTGAGGTCCTCGTGACCTTGCTCGGCGGCGTCGCGCTCGGGGCCGCGCTGTGGCCGTGGCAGCTCGTGGCCAGCGCGGGCGAGGTCTGGCGCGTGGTGGAGCTCGCGCTCTTCTTCGGCCTGATCGGGGTCGTGCTCGGGGTGGTGCGGGCGTGGGATCTTCGGGCGGTGCGGTCCCAGTCGGCGCTGCTCGACGAAGTGACGCGGACGACGAGCGACGCGATCGCGGTGCACCGCGACGGCCAGCTCGTGTACGCGAACCCGGCCTTCGAGGCGCTCGAGCCCGCGCTGCGCGAGCGCCTCGTCTCGGCGAGCCGCGGGGAGGAGCCCCACCTCGAGGCGATCCGATCCGGCGCCGAGACGCGATGGTTCGAGGTCCACGCTCACCCGCTGGAGCACGGCACGCTTCACGTGGCGAGCGAGGTCACCGAGCGCGAGTCCACCCGCGCCACGCTGATGATCCGAGATCGGCTCTCCACCCTGGGGCTCATGACCGCGGGGCTCGTGCACGAGCTGCGCAACTCCCTGACGTACGCGCTCGGGAACGCCGCGATGCTCTCGGACGCGCTGACCGAAGAGAGCCACCGTCAGCTCGCGGACGACACCCTCGAGGGAATCGAGCGGCTCGCCTCTCTCATCGACGACGCCAACCGCTTCGGTCGGTCGAACGATCGGCTGCGACAGACCGTGCCTCCCTCGGTCGAGGTGAAGCGCACCTTGCGGATCGCGCGCAGCGACCTGCGGCGCGTCGCCGAGCTGCACGTCCAGCTCGAGGAGACGCCGCCCGTCACCGCGAGCCCGGCGCGGCTCGGCCAGATCTTGCTCAACCTGCTTCAGAACGCCGCGCAGGCGGTCGAAGCGCGCGAGGAGCGCGGGGAGATCTTCGTCCGCTGCAGGTCGCAGGGCGGCGAGGTGCAGATCGAGGTGGAGGACACCGGCCAGGGCATGAGCCCCGAGGTGATGGAGCGCGTCTTCCAGCCCTTCTTCACCACGAAGGGCGAGTCACGCGGCACCGGGCTCGGGCTCTATCTGTCCCGTCAGCTCGCCGAGGAGATGGGCGGGACCCTCGAGGTCCGCTCGACCCTGGGCTCCGGCTCGACCTTCACCCTCCGCCTCCCCGCCGCGTCCACGGACGCGACGTCCGCCGACGCGCCCGCCGCCCCGGCTCGCCCCGCGTCGCGAGCGTGAGCGCCCAAGAACGCGGGGTCACGAACCCGCGTCGGCGAGCGCGACGAGGAAGTCGCGGAAGTCATCCGGGAGCGTCGGTGCGTGCATGCTCGATCTCGAAGACCTCGATCGGCCACTCGTGGCGGGGGAGGCGCTGGATCTCCTTCCCCGCGAAGGCCCAGACCTGGCAGGTCAGCTGCCAGAGGCGGCCGAGGCGCTCCTCCGGGGTGGCGTCGTCGTGGAGCGGCGGCTTGGGCGTGCCGAGGGGGACCCACTCGCCGGGACCCCAGGTCGCGCGGCGGCGGGCGGCGCGGCGCGCTCGCGCCTCCTGCTCGCTCTGGTCGGACACGTGTCCAGTATAGAGCACGAGGAGAAGCCTGGCGCCGGACTCGCCCATCCTCTAGAAGGGGCGCCATGGGCGAAGTACACGTCATCGGTCACCCGCTGGTTCAGCACAAGCTCACCCTCATGCGTCGCGCGTCGACGTCGACGAGCAGCTTCCGGCAGCTCCTCGAAGAGATCAGCATGCTGATGGGCTACGAGGTCACCCGGGACATGCCGCTCTCGGTCGAGTCGATCGACACGCCGCTCGAGCAGATGGACGCGCCCACCCTCGAGGGGAAGAAGGTCGTCGTCATCTCGATCCTGCGCGCGGGCGACGGGATCCTCAACGGCATCCTCAAGCTCCTGCCGTCGGCGCGCATCGGCCACATCGGGCTCTACCGCGACCCGAAGACCCTCAAGCCGGTCGAGTACTACTACAAGGTCCCGGGCGAGCTCGGCGACCGCGACGTCATCGTCTGCGACCCCATGCTCGCCACCGGCAACAGCGCCATCGCCGCGGTGGAGCGCATCAAGGCCGGCAACCCGAAGAGCCTCAAGTTCGTCTGCCTCCTGACCGCGCCCGAGGGCATCGCCGCCTTCCACGACGCCCACCCCGACGTGGCCATCTACACCGCGGCCATCGACCGCCAGCTCAACGAGAAGGGCTACATCCTGCCCGGCCTCGGCGACGCGGGCGACCGCCTCTTCGGCACGAAGTAGCCGACGGCCTGGTCGTCTGCCGCCCTCATGGACGGCGGCCGAAGTGGAGGTCGTCCTCGAACGACCACATGAAGCACCAGGAGGCGTCGCGCGGAAAGAGGTACTTGTGCTCCGGGATCTCGGCCACCTCGTCGAGGAGCTCGGCCACCGCCTCGAGCTTCACCTCGTAGTCGCAGTCGCTGTTGTCGCCGATGTACACGACCCAGTCGTCGGGGCGGGTCTCGGTGCCCGAGACACATCGTTCGAAGAACCTCTTCACCTCTTCGACGTAGCTTCGCGTGTCGAGGGTTCCGGGGCCGCAGTTGGCCCCCGCAGCGCGCTCCGGTGGCGCCACACGGATCTGCGCTCCAGGGACCTTCCTCCAGTCGATCCGCCCCAAGACGAAGGGGAACGCCGACTCCACGATCGCGCACACGCGCGCGCCGTCTACACGGGTGACGCGCTCACCCAGGCGGCGCACGACGGGGTCCGTCTCGTCCGTGCTCGTCATCCCGCTTCCTTTCGCTGCTGCCTGCGGAGCAGAGTCGGGACGATTACACGATGTGATCAAAGCGCGAAGGGTCCGCGGCCTGCCCGTCCGGAGTTTGACGAACGAATAGGATCGTCCCCGAAGCTCGGATCACAGACCCTCGAAGCGGACCAGCGCGAAGGGGGACGGGTCGCGGCCGAGGGCGAACTGAACGGCCTGGCCGTTGAGCAGGTAGTCGCCCTCGGGGGTGTGCACGACGTCGGTCATCTGCGCGGGCACGTCGACCGAGACGGAGCGCGCGGCGCTCCAGTCACCGAGGGTCGGGGTGAGCCGGACGAGCTGGCTGGTGAACTGCACTAGGAGGGCGTCGCCCGACCACGTCATGCCGTCGGCGCCGCTGAGGGCGGGGGTGCCGTCGAAGAAGTCTCCGTCGATGTCGACCTCGGTGACCGCGCCGTCGGGCAGGGAGACGCGGGCGAGGCGCGAGCGGAGGTACACGACGCTCAGGAGCGCGGACTCGTCGGGCAGGAGCACGAGCGCGTTCTGCCCCGCGAGGGAGCCGGAGAGGAGGTCGTCGGTGGCGAGCAGGGCGGGCGCGCCGCCGGGCTCGATGACGTAGAGGTTCGGGTGCTCGCGGTCGCAGACGTAGATCGTTCCGTCGCGGGCCACGGTCACGTCGGTGCACGTCGCGGTGTCGAACGCGTCCCCGAGCCGATGGCGCGCGAGGCGCTCTCCGGTGGTGAGGTCGAGCTCCCACACCCAGCCCTCGTAGGGCGGGTCGACGTCGCCGATCTCGCGGCGGTCGTCCATCGCGCAGACCACGAGGCGATGGCGCGTTTCGTCGACGTCCATGCCGAGCGTCCACCAGGTGCCGGGCTCGGTCTCGCGGAAGACGACGGCCTGCTCGCCCGTCCGCGCGTCGATGGCGTGCACGCTTCCGTCGCCGAGGCTCCCGACGAAGAAGCGCTCGCTCGCGACGTCGAAGGTGCCGCCCTCGGGGTGCACCGCGTCGAGGTCGTAGCGCGCGCGGTAGGCGGACGGCGAGGCGGCGTCGGCGGAGCCCGCGTCGGTCAGGGTGTGAGCGTCGGAGAGGGTCTCGGCGTCGGCGGGCAGCCCGGCGTCGGGCTCGAGCGGCGCCGCGTCGCAGCCCAGGGCGAGCGGGAGGAGGAGGAGCGGCGAGGCGACCCATCGGAGAGCGGACATGCGCGGCACCCTGAGGCGCGCGCGGACGCGGGGCCATGAGCGTTCTTGCGAACCGCGTTTGCACGAACGCGAGACCTGGGAAGAGGACTCGCGCGAAGCCGCAACGCTCATCCCATCCCCCCCGACACCCCTTGGCGTCTTCGCGTCTTTGCGCGAACCATGAGCCCGAGAACAGAGCTCGCGCGAAGCCGCAGAGCTCATCCCATCCCCCCCGACACCCCTTGGCGCCTTCGCGTCTTTGCGCGAGCCATGAGCCCGAGAACAGAGCTCGCGCAGAGCCGCAAAGCCGCGAAGAGAGCTCCCCTTGGCGCCTTCGCGTCTTTGCGCGAGCCATGAGCTCGAGAGAGATCAGAGCAGCTCGGCGAGGAGGGCGTCCATCAGCGCGCGGACGCGGGCGTCTTCGCGGTTGTCGGGGTGGATCAGGAGCCACGCGACGCGGCCGAGCGCGGCCGTGACGTCGCGGTACTCGTCGAGCTCGACGAGCTCGGGGTGCAGCGCGGCGATCGGGCGCGGCAAGAGCGCCACGCCAGCGCCGCGGCGCGCGAGCGCGAGCATGGCGAGGCGAGAGCCCGTCGCGACGCTCACCCGCGCGGCGTGCGCCCGCTCGAGCTCCGCCTCGGGGATGTGCTCGAGCGGCGGGCCGCAGACGATCCAGCGGCGGTCGGCGCGGTCGCGCTCGGTCGCGAGGCCGAAGACGCCGTACTCGATGCGCGGCAGGCGCTTGCCCCACAGGCCGGGCGGCGGGTTCGGCACCACCGCGATCGCCACCTCGACCTCGCGCCGCCGGACGCTCGGGCCCGCGTGCGCGATGTGGAGGTCGACGCGCAGCTCGGGGTGCCGATCCGCGAGCGCGGCGAGGGGGCGCTCGAGGAGGGGCAGATACCCTTCCACCGTGGTCAGCCCCACCGCGCCCGCGACGCGGTCCTTGCGCCCCGCGGCGATCTGCTTGGCCGCCGCGAGATCGGTGGCGACGCGGCGCGCGGCGTCGAGCAGCGCGTGTCCCGCGTCGGTCAGGACCACGCCGTCCGCCCCGCGCACCACGCACGGGCCGCCGACGTCCTCCTCGAGCGCGCCGAGGCGCCGATAGACGGTGGAGACGGCGACGTTCAGCTCGCGCGCCGCCGCCGCCGCGCTCCCTCCGCGGACCATCGCCTCGAGGTAGCGGAGGTCGTCCCAGCTCACCGCGCGCCGTCGCGGTAGGACTCGACGACGTGGCGCGCGAGGCCGGCCGCGAAGGCGTCGCCGTCGGGCCACGAGATCACGTCCACGCGGATCAGCGCGCGCTCGGCGATGCCGATGTAGACGTCGTGCCGCGCGTCGGACTCGTAGCGATAGGACGCGCTCGCCGCCGCGCGGAGAGACGTGTCGTCGCGGCGCCGCGCGCCCTCGGTGACGGTGGAATTGGGGGGCGCCTCGCCGAGGGCCTCGAGGATGGAGGTGATCTCGAGGTCGAGGGTGTCGTCGGGGATCGGCGGGACCGAGATGATCGCGACGCCGACCGAGGCCGGGTCGTGCAGCAGGTCGCCGAAGCTCTGGTCGACGCGCAGGGAGTCGTCGCCGACCTCAGCCGGCTGCGGCGCGAGGCTCGAGGGGACCTGCACGGTGGCGGTGGTGCCGTCGATCACCACGCGCTCGTAGATCGGCGCGGTCGGCGCGGGCTCGAACGCGCCGCCGAGCACGGGGCCCGCGACCGCCCCGCCCACGAGGAGCGCCACGCACAGGCCGGCCACGATGTTCTGGCCGGGGAGCGGGGTGGGCCGGTCGTGCGCGATGCGGTCGCCGCGCGGGACGCCGCGGCTGAGCACGAAGTAGAGGAGCAGCGCGCCGACGAGCCCGCCGCCCGCGTGCGCGGCCCAGTCGACGTGGGGCCTGAAGGACGCGGCGACGTTGAGGCCGAGGTTGATCAGCGCCGTGCGCCGCGCGAGGGCGACCATGGGTGGGGGCAAGAAGCCTGGCGCGAACGCGAAGACGGCCTCCGCCGCGAGGATGCCCCAGAGCGCGCCGCTCGCGCCGACCGAGACGGCGGCGTCCATGAGGAAGGTGCTCGCGAGCGAGCCGGCGAGCGCGCACGCGGTGTAGAGCACGAGGAAGCGCGCCGGCCCGAGGAGCCGCTCGACGAAGCGCCCCAGGATGACGAGCACCATCATGTTGAAGCCGAGGTGCATCACCCCGCCGTGCAGGAACGCGCCGGAGACGAGCCGCCACACCTCTCCGTTCATGATCGAGTGGGGCTCGATGCCGCCGAGGCGGATGAGCAGCCGCACGCTGGGATCGAACCCGCCGAGCGCGGCCTGGAGGCCGAACATCATCAGGTTCGCGGTCAGCAGCGCGTAGGTGACGATGGGGGTCGTGCCGTAGAGCCGCTGCGCGAAGGCGCGCTGCTCGGTGTTGCGCGCGACCGAGCGGCGGAGGCGATCCTCGAAACCCTCCCAGTCCAGGGCGCGCCCCGGCGCGAGCGCGTCGTCGAGCTTGGCGCCGAGGGGGCCCTTGCGCGCGTCGTCCCAGCGCGCGCCGTCTTCGCTCACGCCGTGCCAGATCAGCCGGCCCCGGCGGATGGGCGGGGGGGCGTCGCTCTTCAGGGCCTCGGCCGCCTCCTCGTCGCCGATCACGACGATCGAGGTGGCGCCGACCTGCCAGACGCGGAGGAGCTTGCCGAGCCGCTCCGCGAGCGACGGGTCGCCGAGGCGCACCACGATGGCGCCGAGCTTGCCGTCCATGTCGCGCGCCGCGACGAGATCCTCGACCGCGGCGACCACGAGGGTGTCGTCCGCGAGGTCCATCACCGCGGAATACGCGAGCCGCCGGAAGAGCGGGGCGTTCTCGAGCTGCGCGTCGACGTCTCGGCTGTCCACGCGGGCATGCTAGCCCGACCTTTGGCTCAGTCGATGGCCCGGCCCCATCCGTCGGTGTCGAGCGCCGCGCCCACCACCTCCACGAAGAGCGCGTCGAGGCCGTCGTCGACCTCCGGCGGGTCCTCGGCCGATGCGGGGCGAACGCGCACCGCGGGCGTCACCTCGAGGTCGTAGAGGCTCTCGTCGAGCACCATGCGTCGATGGCACCCGCTGTCTTCGTAGTGGAGCTCCGCGATCAGGTGATCCGGATGCGGCTCCCCCGCCGGCGCCCGCGCTCGTCGTCCCGTCATGCCTGCCCCCCTGCGCTCGCAGGTGCGCACGCTCGGAACACGGGCAACGGTGCCAACCCGGAGACGCGCCAACCAGGGAGGCGGGTCATCGCGCGGCGCGGACTCTGACGGTATCCTCCACGCATGAGCGCCAACGAGGCAGCCAACCCGCTCGCGCCGCCGATCCCGCCCGGCGAGGACGAGCTGCCCTACAGCGATGGGGAGCCCTTGGAGAGCGAGACCCACCGCGAGCAGATGCAGCTGCTCATCGAGACCCTGAACGCGCACTGGGCCACCCGCGACGACTTCTATTGCGGCGGGAACATGTTCGTGTACTTCAGCGAGACGCAGGTCCGACACAACGACTTCCGTGGTCCGGACGTGTTCGTCGTGCTCGACACGACCCGGCGCGTCCGCAAGTCATGGGTCGTCTGGCAGGAGGAGCGCACGCCGGACGTCGTGATCGAGCTCCTGAGCGCCTCCACCGAGCACCGCGACCGCGGCGAGAAGATGCGCATCTACGAGCGTGTGCTGAAGGTCGGCCACTACTTCCTCTACGACCCCGTCAGCGGCGCGCTCGAGGGCTACCGCCTCCGAGACCGGAGCTACGAGCCGATCGAGGAGGACGACGGGCTGCTCGAGGCCAGCTCGCTCGGGCTCTCGCTGGGGGTCTGGCGCGGCGCGCACCACGGCGTCGAGGGCGACTGGCTGCGCTGGTACGAGGAGGGCGAGCCGATCCCGACGCCCGAAGAGCGCGCGGCGACGGCGGCGGCGCGGGCGGAGGCCGAGGCGGCACGCGCCGACGCCGAGCGGGCCCGCGCCGATCGGCTCGAGGAGCAGCTCGCGGCCTACCGCGCCAGGTTCGGCGACATCGACTGAGAGAGGCTCGGTATCACTCGGCCGGTGTCACTCGGCCGGGGCGCCGCCGAGGAGCGACTGGGCGAGGCCGATGAGCTGGCGGAGGGCGGCCTGCGTGGCCGCGGGCGGCGGGGTGGTCTCGGGGGCGTCGGCGCTGTCGGCTTCGGGCGCGGTGACGGCTTCGGGCGCGGCGGGCGCCTCGGCCACGGGCGCCGAGGGCGCCGGGGTGGCCTGAGGGCCGCCCTCGGGCGTGACGGCGCCGGTCGCGGTGTCGACCGCGCCGCGCGCGACCTGTTCGACGAAGGGCGGGATGATGCCGAAGGCGGGGCGCGGGGGCTCGGGGTCGGCGAGCACGGGCGCCTCGACCAGGTCCGGGACGGGCGGCTGGGGGGCGCTGGCGACGGCGGGCGCGCTCGGCGGGCTCAGCTGCGCGAAGACCTGCGTGACGTAGACGCCGCGGCCGTTGGCGCGCGAGCCGAGGCCGACGTGGGTCACGCTGGGGTTGAGCAGGTTGGCGAGGTGGGCCTCGCTCGCCTCGAGCGCCGCCTGGGCCTGGACCGCGTCGCGGTGGAAGGCGACGTTCTCGGCGATCACGCCCGCCTCGACGCCGGCGCGGCGGACGCGGTCCTCCGGGGTGCCGGTCTCCGGAGAGACGTGCGCGAGCTGCCCGCGCTCGAGCATGTCGCTCGTGTGGGCCCGGGCCACGGCGTCCAGCTCGCCCGAGCGGCCCAGGGGCTGGAGCTGACGCTCCACCCGGAGCGCGTTGATGCGGTTCAGCATCGCCTCCTCACCCGCCGCGTCGAAACCCGCCGCGTCGAAATCTTGCGCCGAGGCCACGTGAGCGAGGCCGAAGGCGGCGAAGAGGGCGGAGAGGAAGACGAGACGACGCATGTGAAGGCTCCAGGGTGAGGGCACGGAGATGCTCTGCAGAAAGCGATCCACGCGCGGGTTGGCGGGCGAGACGCCCCTCCGTGCCCGGAATGGGGGCGCGCGTTCACGGTCCGACCCCCACGCCCGTTCACACGGGCTGCGGCCAAGGATCGGGCCGCGCATCCGTCCGACGCTTGCGTCATCGTGGAGAACATCGTGGAGAACATGGTGGAGAGGATGCCGCTCCGGGTCGTCGCCGCGATCCTGCTCGCCGCCGGCTGCGCGCCGGTCTCGGCGCAGCCGCGCGGCGCCCCCTCGCCCGCGAGCGCGGCGCCGAGGTCGGCCGTCACGGCGCCGGTGGAGCTGCGGGTCTCGCTCGACGAGAACACCCACTACCGCCGCAGCCGCGAGGCCTTCGCGGGCGACGTCGGTGGGCACGCGCTCCGCTTCGAGGTGACGAGCGCGCTGGAGCTCCGCCCCCTCGGCGCGGGGCGGGTCCTGTGTCTCGAGCAGGTGGAGCGCCTCGACTACGCGCGCGACGGCGAGCCCGCGTCGCCTCCCTCCGGCAGCCACGGCGCGAGCCAGATCACCCTCCGGTCGATCGTCGACGCGCGCAACGAGCTGGTCGAGGGCCCGGACGCGCAGCGCGGCGGCCGGCTCCTGCGCGCGAGCCTGCTCGCCGCGGTCGAGGCGCTGCGCGTTCACCTGCCCGCGCACCCCGTGCAGGGAGGCGACCGCTGGAGCGCGCCGCGCGTCACGCTCGCGCCCGAGGGGCTGCGCGGGATCACCCTCGACGTGGACCTCGACTACGTGCTGATGGACGTCGTCAACGGCGAGGCGCAGATCGGCTGGGAGGGCCGTCTGGAGGTGCGCCCGTTCGCGGCGCTCGGCGGCCGCATCGAGGGGCGGGGCGAGGTCAGCGGCGTGTCGTGGCTGTCGCTCGAGGACGGGGTGGCGGGGCACACGGAGCTCGACCTGATGCTCGCCGCGCGGCCGGCCGGCGCGTCCGAGGCGCTCGAGCTGATCCGCGTCGGGGTGAAGTACGCCGAGCGCACCGAGCGCGTGAGCGGCGGGGGCGACGAGATTCCGGAGGGGGATCCGAGGCGGCTCTGGTAATCCAGATCCCATGACCATCGTCGACGCCTGGATCCAGCACCCGACGCCCGCCTTCATCGGGCACGACATGTTCGCCTCGCTCCGCCGTTGGATGGGGCTGACGGAGATCCCCGAGAGCATCCCGATCGAGCTCACGCTCGGCGCGCTCGAGAGCGCCGGGGTCTCTCGCGCGCTGGTGAGCGCGTGGCACGGGCCCGAGGGCGCGATGATCTCGAACGACGAGGTGGCGGGCTTCGTCGCGCAGGCGCCCGATCGGCTGCTCGGCGTGGCGTCGGTGGATCTGCGGCGCCCGATGGAGGCGGTGCGCGAGCTGCGCCGCTGCGTCGAGGAGCTCGGCTTCAAGGGCCTGCGCATGCTGCCGTGGCTCTGGGAGCTGCCGCCCGACGACCGCCGCTACTACCCGCTCTACGCGGCGTGCGTCGAGCTGGGCGTGCCCTTCTGTCTGCAAGTCGGCCACGCGGGGCCGCTGCGCCCGAGCGAGCCGGGCCGGCCGATCCCCTACCTCGACCGCGTCGCGTGCGACTTCCCCGAGCTGACGATCGTCGGCGGGCACATCGGCTACCCTTGGACGACCGAGATGATCGCGATGGCGACGAAGTACGAGAACGTCTTCATCGACACCTCGGCCTACAAGCCGAGCCGCTACCCGGACGAGCTCGTCGCGTTCATGCAGAAGCACGGCCGGCGCAAGGTGCTCTTCGGCAGCAACTTCCCGATGATCCAGCCCGCCGCGTGCGTGGCGCAGCTCGACGCGCTCGGCCTCGACGAGGAGGCGCGCGCGCTCTTTCTCGCGGGCAACGCCGAGCGCGTGTTCCGGCTCTGACGTACGATCGTCGCCGTGAACGTCCGTACTCTTCTCCTCTGCTCCCTCCTGTGCGCCTGCGACGGCGAGGTCCTCGACGACGACGCGGGGCTCGACGGCGGCCGCGACGCGGCGCAGATCGACGCCGGGCCTCAGATCCTCTACGCGGCGTGCGAAGAGCTCGCCCCGCCGAGCGACCCGCCGCTGGCGCCCGTGGCCAGCACGCTGGTCGGCACGATCGCGCCCGAGAACACGCCGCTGTCCGAGCCCGGCGCGCAGAATCCGGCGTCCGAGCGCGGCGAGCGCGGCTACCGCGAGATGGGGCTCGACCTCTACGCGCGCGGCCCGGCGTGGGACCGCGTGCTCCGCACCGACCTCGGCGGCGACGCGCCCCCCGACTCCGGGCGCCGCTCGCTCGCGTACTTCGTGCACTACTCGGACTTCCAGCTCGTCGACGACGAGTCCCCGACCCGGCTCGCGCTGACGGACACGCCGGGCATCCCGGGCGGCCTCCGCGCGCAGGAAGCTTATTTGCCACGCGCCGTCTCGGCGATGAACCGCACGCTCACGCGCATCGCGCGGCCCGAGCGCCCCTACGACTTCGCGGTGCTGACCGGCGACTGCGCCGACAGCGCGCAGTACAACGAGACGCGCTGGGTCATCGACCTGATGAACGGCGCGGCCGGCCTGCACACCGACTCCGGCGACGACGACGATCCGCTCCCCGGCCCCGACAACGACCCGAAGGACCCGTTCGACGCCGTCGCGTTCCCCGCGCCGTGGCTTTACGTGCCCGGCAACCACGACGTGCTCGTGGTGGGCATCTCGCTCCTCGACAGCCGCCTGACCGAGGCGGCGGTGGGCACCGACCCGATCGGCGGCACCCGCGACTACCGCCGCCCGTTCGGCGCGGTGAGCACGCGCGCCGTCGTCGCCGACCCGGATCGGCGGCTCGTCACGCGCGACGAGATCGTGCAGCTGCTCCTCGACGACACCGACGGCGCGGGCCCGCCCGGGCACGGCTTCGAGAGCGACGACGATCTCTCGAACGGCGCCCACTACGCCTACGACGCGGTGCCAGGACTCTTGCGGGTCCTAAACCTGGACACCAACGACGACACGGGCGGCTCGAACGGGCTCGTGCACCGCGCCGCCGTCGACGCGTTCTTGATCCCGGAGCTCGAGCGCGCCCGAACGGACGGCGTGCTCGTGATGCTCGCCTCGCATCACGCGACCGGCTCCATCGACACCTTCCGCGGTCAGCTCGGCACCGAGGTCGTGCCCGACGCGGTGCCGCCGCGCGAGCTCGAGCAGATCGTCGCCGGCTACGAGAACGTCATCGCGTGGCTGGTCGGGCACAGCCACGCCAACCGGGTGCGCGCGGTCGCGGGCGCCGACGCCGATCACCCGGGCTACTGGGAGATCATGACGTCCGCGATGGCCGACTACCCCGGCCAGGCGCGCGTCATCGAGCTGGTGGACAACGGGGACGGCACGCTGTCGATCCTGGCCACCCTGATCGACTTCGACGAGGAGAGCTGCGCGGAGCGGCGCTACCGGCGGCTGCTCGTGCTCGAGCACGTGACGCGCTGGGGCGATCCGTCCAACGAGGATCCGCGGAGCCTCAACGTGGAGCTGATCCGGACGGCGCCGCCCGGCGCGAGCGCGGCGATCGGCGCGGCGATGGGCCACGACCGCCTCGAGAGCGAGACCACGCTCCGCGGGGAGTGACGCGCTTCACGCCCCCATCAGCTCGAGGCGATTGCCGAACGGATCCCAGACGTGCACGCGGCGCAGGCCCGCGACGGGATCGCTCGGCTTCGTGCGCGCGCCCAGCAGGGTCCGGCGAAGATGCGCGCGATGCATCGCCGAGCGCGACGGCGTGTCCAGCGCGCCGGGCCGACGACGAAATGCTGAAGCATTTCGGAGGAGCGACTGGCGCGCTGGGCGCGCTGTCCCGCCGGCGAGGCGCGCGCAGTCATCTTCGCCGGACCCTGCTAGGCTCCCGCCGTGGACCGAAGGGCCGTCCTCTACGCGCTCGGCGTGGTGGCGCTGGTGGCGTTGGGCGCCTTCGTCTGGCTGGCCGACGAGACCTCCGAGACGCCGCGCGTCGAGGTGCCGATGCGCATGATCCCCCTCGCGGGCGGCGCGGAGCACGCGAGCGCGGAGATCAGCGCGATGGCGTGGTCCGGCGATCGGCTCGTGTTGCTCCCGCAGTACCCCGGGCTGCTGGAGGGCCTCGCGTCGGGCACCGCGTTCGTGATCGAGCGTGCGCAGCTGAGCGCGTTCCTCGCGGGCGAGCGAGAGGCGGTGGAGGTCGGGCACGTGCAGGTCGTCGCCAACGGCATGGAGACCGCCATCGAAGGCTTCGACGGCTTCGAGGCGATCCTCTTCGACGGCGAGGACGTCTTCGCGACGGTCGAGGCGCGGCGCGACGACGCGCAGACGGTGGGCTGGCTGCTCCGCGGTCGCGTCGAAGGTGACCTCGAGCGCATCGTCTTCGATCCGAGCCAGCGCGCCCGGCTCCCGGCGCAGAACGACCTCGGCAACACGGGCTACGAGGCGCTGGTGCTCCACGACGACCGGCTGCTCGCCATCTACGAGACCAACGGAGACGTCAACGCGCGTCCGCAGGCGCTCGCCTTCGACCGCGCGCTCCGCCCGCTCGAGCCGCTGACCGTCGCGCCGCTCGAGTATCGCGTGACCGACGCGACCGAGGTCGACGCCGACGGCCGCTTCTGGGTGACGAACTACCACTGGCCGGGCGCGCCCTGGCAGCCGGGCGTGTGCGAGCTGACGGAGCGCTACGGCGAGGGCGAGAGCCACGCTCGGTGTCGCACCGTCGAGCGGCTCGTGGAGCTCGAGATCGCCCGGGATCGGATCAGCGTGACGGAGACCCCGCCCATCCTGTTCGAGCTGGTGGACGACGACCACGCGCGGAACTGGGAGGGCGCGGTGCGGTTCGAGGGCGGCTTCCTCGTGGTGACCGACGAGCACCCCGCGTCGATCCTCGCCTACGTGCCTCTGCCGTGAACTGGGCTATTGAGCGCTCGTGAGCCAGAAGCTTCGGCGGTTCGCGATCTGGACGGTGCTGGTCGGCGCGCTCCTCGGCGGGGTGTACTGGTGGAGCACCGGCGTGCCCGATCCCGTGGACCCGGACCCGCCCCAGAGCGGCACGTCCGCGCAGGAGCCCGAGGTCCTGATCGACGAGGAGGGGAACCGGCCCAAGCCCACCCTGCCCGACGGCGCGGTCATCGAGCGGCGCGCGCCGCAGGGGCCGTTCGCGGACGATCAGCCGTCGGAGGACTACGCGCCGCCGGTCGACGCGGGCCCGCCGCCCGTCCTGCCCGACCTGCCCGAGGACATGGTGGTGCTGTCGGAGGAGGACCTCGCGGAGCGTCGCGTGGAGCAGATCCAGGTCATCGAGGCGCGGCTGGCCGACCTGGACCGCGATATCGAGGCGGCCCACGCGGAGCAGAACCAGGGCATGCTCAGCGTCCTGCGCGCCCGACGCCAGCGGCTCGCGGCCCGACGGGTCGAGCTCCAGAACCTGGGCCCCTGACGCGAGCCTGCTACCCTCCCCCGCTTCGGATGGAAGTACAGATCGCAGACTGGCTCTCGCTGATCGTCCGCTGGCTCCACATCATCTTCGGGGCCGCGTGGATCGGGACGAGCTTCTACTTCAACTGGCTCAACAACCAGGTGCGGCCCGTCGAGTCCGGCCCCACGCCCGAGGGCGTCGAGGGCGAGCTCTGGTCGGTGCACGGCGGCAAGTTCTACCAGGTCGTCAAATACCAGGTCGCGCCGCCCCGGCTGCCCAAGACGCTGCACTGGTTCAAGTACGAGGCGTACTTCACCTGGATCAGCGGCTTCGCCCTGCTGGCGATCGTCTACTACCTCGAGCCGAGCGCGTATCTCATCGATCCGCAGGTCCAGGCGCTGCACCCGCACGTCGCGATCTCGATCGGCGTGGGCACGCTGATCGTCGGCTGGACCGGCTATCACTACCTCTGCAAGTCGCCGCTCGCGCGCTGGCCCGTGGTCTTCGCGGTGCTCGGCTTCGCGCTGCTGACGGGGATCGCCTTCGGCCTCACGCAGGTCTTCGGGAGCCGCGCCGCGTACATCCACGTGGGCGCGCTGATCGGCACGATGATGGCGTGGAACGTCTTCTTCGTGATCATCCCGAACCAGAAGAAGACGGTGGCCGCGATGGAGAAGGGCGAGGCGCCGGACCCCTCGCTCGGCAAGGCGGGCGCGCAGCGCTCCTTGCACAACAACTATCTGACGCTCCCCGTGCTCTTCATCATGGTGAGCAACCACTACCCGATGACCTTCGGGCACGAGTGGAACTGGGCGATCCTCGCCGCCATCGCGCTGATCGGCGCGGGCGTGCGGCACTGGTTCAACCTGCAAGGCCAGGGGCAGAAGAACGTCTGGATCCTCCCCGCCGCGGCGGTGGCCATGGTGGCCCTGGCGCTCGTGAGCGCGCCCCGCACGCAGGCGTACGAGGGCGAGGTGAGCTTCGCGATGGTGCGCGACATCGTCGAGCGCCGCTGCGTCGAGTGTCACTCGGCCGAGCCCACGAGCGAGCTCTTCGTGGTGGCGCCTCAGGGCGTCATGTTCGACGACCCGCAGGAGATCCACGATCGCGCGGCGCGCATCTACAACCAGGTCGTGGTGACCGAGCAGATGCCGCTGTCCAACTTGACGGGCATCACCGACGAAGAGCGCGCGATCCTCGGCGCGTGGTACCGGCGCGGCGCGAGCATGGACTGAAGGTCCTCGCCCGCGTCCGCTTCGGTGTCGGGCGGGCTCTCTGGCGCGGCCTCCGGCGTGGGGTCGCGGCGCTCCTGGAGGCGATAGACCTCGATGAGCTCGCGGCCGCGCTGCACGCAGTAGGCGCGCCAGGGCAGCCACTCGGAGTCGTCGCCGAGCGGCGCGAGCCGACGCTGGCAGTAGGCGTAGGAGACGACGGACTCGGTCGCGATCGGGCGCAGCGCGGCGTCGAGGTGCTCCACGTAGATCTCGAGCAGCTCGGGGTCGCTGGCGATCTCTTCGGGCACGGGCGCGCCGCGCACGTCGGCCGCGAAGTCCTCGAGCGCGTACGCGATCAGCGCGGCCGCGACGGCGCGCTCGTAGACCGGCTCGTCGGCGATGTCCTCGGAGACGGCGGCCGCGCGCCGCATGGCGTCGTGTCGCTCGTCGAGCCAGTCCGCGAGCGGCCCGTCGGCCCACGCCTGCACCGCCTCGGTCGTGCCGTCGTCCGGCGGCTCGGGGGGCCGCATCGCGACGACCTCCTCGATCTGCGTCCAGAGCTGCTGCCCGGCCTCGCTCAGCGCCTCGCGCGCGACGGCGGGTTGGGGCACGGGAACCGGGGTCGTGGTGCGCACGATCGGCTCCGTCGCGTCCTCTTCGGGAGGGGACTCGCCGCCCGCGCTGGTCGAGATGTCCGAAGCGTCGGACGACGGAGGAGCGCCCCCACATGCAGACGCCGTGAGCGCGAGAACCAGGACCAGAAGGCGCGTCATTCCGCGCAATGTAGCCAACATGCGGCTCCACAGATAGGACCCGGGCGCCCCACGACAGCCGGAAGCTCGCGTGGTAACTTTCCGCGCAGGCGGTGTGGAGTGAACGACGCTCACCTCGATTCGGTGTTGCTGCTCGACGACGACGAGCTCTGGCTCAGGTCGCTCGGCAGGCTGCTCCGCACGCGGGGCCTCGTCGTCCGACCCTTCACGTCGCCCGAGCCCGCGCTCGAGGCGCTCGGGGCGAGCGTCCCGAAGGTCTGCGTGATCGACTTCGTGCTCGGCCGGGGCTGGACCGGCGCGTCGTTCGCGCGCCGCGTCCGCGAACAGCTCGGGACGCGCACGCCGCCCCTCGTGCTCGTGAGCGCCACGCTCGCGGAGATCGACCACGTCGACCTTATCCCCTTCGATCTCTGCCTGGGCAAGCACCTGGATACCGGCAAGATCGTGGACGAGGTCCTGGCCACGGCGGCGGAGGCGCGGCGCGCTCCCCGCTCGCATCATCAGCTCCGGCCGATCCCCCGCCGCGAGCGCAAGAGCACCCCCGATCAGGGGTAGCGTCCCGCCGCACACGAGCCGGCGTTGCTTCCCGGGGCCGTGGCTGAGATCCTCCCTGGGTGACGCTCCGCTTGCTGCTGCCACCGTCGGTGGGCGAGGCGCGCGCCAGAGCGCGGGCCGAGCTGTTGGATCAGTCACTTCGCGCCGACCTCGCGGAGCCGGTGTCGGTCGAGGTCGCGCGGGACTACGGCGACCTCGCCACGCGGGCGAGCCTTGGAGAGGCGCACATCGTGTGGCTGCCGCCCACCCTCTGCGCGCAGCTGGAGTCGACCCTCCGCGGGCTCTTCAAGTGCATCCGCCAGGGGCGCACGACGTACCGCTCGGCCATCGTGGCGCGACGCGGGAGCGTGATGAGTCTCGGAGACCTGCGCCAGAGACGCGCCGCCTGGGTCGATCCGCTCTCGGTCGGCGGGCACCTCCTCGCCGTCGCCGCGCTGCGCGACGCGGGGGTGCCTCAGACGGAGCTGTCCGAGCAGCGCTTCGTGGGGAGCTACCCCGAGGCGCTCAACGCGCTGCTCGCGGGGGAGGTCGAGTTCACGGCGCTGACCGTGCGCGACGACTCGACGGCCGCGGTCCGCGACTCGCTCGCGACCTACGGAGGGCGCGGCGCGGCCGAGCAGCTGGCGTCCGTCTACGTCACGGCGGAGTCCCCCAACGACGCGATCGGGCTGACGCGGGCGCTGGACGACAAGCGCGCCGAGCGATTGAGCACGCGGGTCCTCGAGCGCGACGGCTCTCGCGCCCGCGCCGCGCTCTGCCTCGCGCTGGACGCCGAAGGGTTCCTGCGCGCGCGCCCCGGGGAATACGGAGCGCTCCGCGAGATGATCCAGGACCGATGAACGAACGCGTCGGCTGGCCGACCTTCGCGATCCTGGTGCTCTTCTTCGCCGGTTTCGCCTACGTGGTGCTCCGGATGCACGGCGACGGAGAGACGCCGAACCCCGGGCCGCACGTGGTGCCGTTGACCGACGCGATCGACGACGCCGGCTCCTACCGTCGGCACGCGTGGGGCCCCGACGCGGGCGGCGTGGTCACCGGGCAGGAGGCGCGCCTCGCGGACGCGGGCTCAGCGGATCCAGGAGAGCCCGGGCAGTGAGAAGGGCTCGCCGCGGCGCGCGCGATGCGCGGCCCAGAGCCGGATCGCGCTCCGCACCAGCACGAAGAGGCTGAGGGGGCACAGGAGCGCGAAGGAGCTCGCCCAGGGTGAGCCCCGCCCGATCATCGACAGCGGCACCCCGACGCAGCCGAGCATCAGCCCGAGCGCGAGCAGCTCCAGCAAGGACAGCGCGAGGCTCTGTTTGGCCGCGCGCCGCGCACGCACGTCCCGCGACGACGCCAGCGTCCAGAGCGCGTAGGCGTGCGAGAGGCCGTCGACGGGCAAGAGACACAGGGCGGCCAGGACGTCGCCGTGCCTCGGCATCAGGCCGCGGGCGCGGAGCGCCTGGTCGGGCATGGCCACGGGCAGGTCCATCGCGTCCGCGAGCGCCTCGGCCGCCTCCGAGAGGGCGGCGCCGCGGGCCCCGTGGACCGACAGCAGGGTGATGGGATGCGCGCCCGCGAGCACCAGCCGCCAGCGGCCGCCCGCCCGCTGCACCGCCACCGCGTCCACGTCACGCAGCACCTCGGTGCGCGCCCCCCGGGTGATCAGGCGCTCCCCCAGATCGAGCACGGCCACCGTCTTGGGCGTGCGTCCCACGAGCATCATGCCCAGGCCGACGAGACCCGGGACGCCTCCCGCGAGCGCCGCGGCGAGGACGAGCGCGAGCGTGCCGAGGCCGCCGTCGAGGCCGAAGAGCGCGCCCCCGAGGTAGACCGAGGCGGTCGCCAGCGGCGCCACCCCGAAGACCAGCACGGCCCCGCGCCCCAGCGCGTCCAGGGGATCGCGGCGCACCTCGACGAGGTCCCCGCGCACGCGCACATGATCGCTCACCGGACGGTTCTACCGCCACCGGCGCGCGGAGATTCCCCGCTCACACGCCGCCGCCCGGGCCGTGGTCGTGCGGCAGGCTCCCGCGCGGGCTGCGCAGGTAGACGAACGGCGTCAGCGCGAGGAGGTTCGAGACGCGCGACATGTAGACGTCGGCGTAGCGCTCGATCTGCCGCGCGAGGTGGCTCTTGTCGTTGCCCGTCCGGAGCAGCAGCCCCCAGCGCTCGTTGACGAGCTGGCCGGCCTGTCGGGCGAGGGGCGAGATGCGCTGATCGAGGGACACCAGCTGCTCGCGGAGCGCCCGCATGCGCTGCTCGAGCTCGCTCGCCGTCGCCTCCGGCTGCGGCCCGTAGCCCTTCTGCACCCGCTGTAGCCCGAGCCGGAGCCGCGAGAAGGCGTGCTCGAGCCGCTCCTTCTCGTCCATCAGCAGGCTCAGCTCGGCCTGCCCTTGCTTGTATCCCTCGAGCGCCGTGAGCTCCGCCTCCAGGTCGCGCACCACGAGCGCGGTGCGCCAGCGCAGCATGCTCCGCGACACGCGCACGTCGCTGAAGATGTGATCGCCCACATAGAGGATCTCGTCGCCGCTCAGCCCGAGGGCCTCCTCGACCCCGGCCGCGTTGCCGCCGAGGAACGCGCCGCCGACCTTCGGCCCCAGGCAGGGGAGGAGCTTGCCCTCCTCGTCGACCACCTCGAACCACGGCATGCGGTGCTCGAAGAAAGACGGCTTGCGAGCCGAGACGATCACCACGTCGAAGAGATCGCGCCAGGTCGTGTCGCCCGGCAGGAAGCGGTCGAACGCGTAGCTCATCATCGACGTCGTGTACGGCCACTCGCTGTTCGTGATGATCAGGAGCTTCTTGCCCGCCTCGCGCAGGTCCATCAGCGCGAGCGGCAGGTCCGGGTCGAGCACGACGAAGCGCTCCGGGTCGGCGACGATGGCCGCCTTCAGCTGCCCCTCCATGTGCGCCTCGTCGAGGCTCGAGCGCACGACCTTGTAGAGGTCCGCGTAGCCGAGCACGCCCTTGATCTGGTCGTCGTCCAGGCGGTCGACGAGCTGCGCGTACATGCACGCCTCGCTCAGGGAGAAGAGCGTGTTGAGGAAGACCCAGCGCGGCTCCGAGAGGTCCACGAGATCGCGCGCGTAGATCTCCTTCTGCTCGTCGTAGGGGAGCACGCGCGTGCCGTGCTGGGCGCGCTTGACGTAGCCGAAGCGGTTGGCCTTGACGATGTTGCCATGCTCCAGGTCCAGCACGAGCCCGAGCGCGACGAGCTTCGGGTCGAAGTCGAGCCCGTCGACCGGCCAGCCGCGCGCCTCGAGGCGGCTCCTCAGGTGCGCGTACGCCTCGCGCTCCCACTCGTCCGCGTCGTAGTGGATGAGCGTGTAGTCCATGTCGAAGCCCACCGCGCGGATCGACCGGAGGTTGAGCGTCCGGTTGCAGAAGATCCGTCGGATGGGCTGCGGGAGGCCGAGGTCCTCCTCGTACACGTCGTTCATGGGCGACTCATAGCCCCCCGGGCCCTGGATGGCGAGGGGCTCAGCCCGCGGAGAGGCGCCCCACGGTGGCGACGACGTCGGCCACGTCGAAGGGCTTCTCGTAGGTGGCGTCGACCTTGAACCGGTCGGCGACCTCCTCGCGACGCACGCTCGCGGTGATCAAGATCACCGGCGGCCGCGGCGACCCCAGCACGCGCAGCAGCTCCTCGCCGTCGAGCTGCGGCATCATCAGGTCGACCAGCAAGACCGAGGGCCGGTTGAGCTCGAACGCTCGGATGGCCTCCATGCCGTCGTTCGCGGTCACCACCCGGTGCCCCGCGTGCTCGAGCGCCCGCTTCAGCATCGCGCACAGATCGGGGTCGTCGTCGATGACGAGGATGGGGCCGTCGGGGCTCATCTCCTGGATGATACGCGAATCGCTCAGATCGAGAAGAACTCGCGGATCCGCTGGAGCAGCTCGCCGCTGCGCTCGGTCACCGCGGGGTCGCCGGCCGTGGACGGGCGGTTGCTGTTGCGCAGCGCGAGCTCCCGCTCGGCCAGCACCGCGCTCATGTTCTCGGCGAGGTCGGGCGAGGCCTCGAGCACGGGCTGCAGCGAGTCCTTGGAGACCACGAAGAGGCTGACCTCGCCGTCCGAGCGCACGGTCGCGCGGCGCTGCTCGCCCGTGAGCAGGCTCATCTCCCCGAAGAAGTCGCCGCGCTTCAGGGTCGCCACGTGCTGCATGCCGTCGTGCACGTCGATGAGCACCTCCAGCTCGCCCTTCTCGACGATGAAGAGCTCCTCGCCGTAGTCGCCCTGCTGGATGACGAGCTCGTGGTGCGCATAGAGCCGCCGCTCGGTGTGCATCGCGACCTCGTGCAGCAGCTCGGGGCCCAGCGGATGGAAGAGCTCGATCTTCGCGATCGCCCGCTCGATGTCGGCGATGGTCGCCTGGTGGTGCGCCTCGGCCGTGGCCGCGTTCTGCTCGACGACCGTGACGCGGCGCTGCGGGGCCGGGATCTGCAGCGCGCCTCGGCGCAGCGCGTACCAGAGCCGGTCGCGCACGCGGGAGTCGATCACCTCGCGCTGATCGAAGTCCTCGATGAAGTAGCGCACGCGGTACTCGATGCCGCGCTCGGTGAAGTCGATCGTCTGGATGTCCGGCGGCGGGTGCGAGCGGACTCCGTCGACCTCCACGACCGCCTCCGCGAGCAGCCGGTGCACGCGCGCGGGCGGCGCCTCGTAGGGGCCCAGGATGGTGGACTTGCGCCGGACGAGCCGCGTGGGCTTCGAGTAGTTCCGGATGGGCGCCTTCGCGAGGAGGTTGTTGGGCACGGTGACCTCGACGCGATCGATGGTCAGCAGCCGGGTCGCCCGCCAGTTGATCTCCAGCACCTCCCCGATGTGCGCGGGGTCGTCGTCGAACTGCACCCAGTCGCCGACCTCGAAGGGGGTCTGCGCCTGGATGGCGAGGCCGGCGAAGAGGTTCCCGAGCGTGTCCTGGAGGGACAGGCCGATCACCGCGGTCAGGAGCGCCGAGGTCGTCAACAGCGAGCCGGGCTCGACCCCCGCCGCGTGCAGCACGAGGAGCGCCACCACCGCGTAGAAGGCGACCTGGATGATGTCGCGGAAGATCCCCGGCAGGCTCCGGCGCTTGCCGCGGCGCAGGAAGGCGTGGAGGATCGCGAGGTACGTCGCGCGCGCGATCGACAGGAGCAGGAGCGTCAGCGCGGTCAGCCGGAGCAGCCGCCGCGCCATGTGCGCGAAGCCCTCCCCCTCGCTCGGCTCGGGCATGAGGCCCAGGACGACGATCAGGATGAGGTGCCCGACCAGGAGCACGAGCGGCGCGCGGATGATGCGCCGCTGCCCGGTCGGCACCACCAGACGCAGGAGCAGGAGCAGCAGCACCGCGACCGCGATGCCAAAGCCGCCGAAGGGAGTCAGGCTCCCCTCGAAGAACGCGACGACATCCTCGCCCTGCACGACGGCGAGATCTACCGCACGCGGGGCTCGACCGCGAGGGTCGTGATCTGCGCGCCGTCTTCCTCCACCACGATCGTGTGCTCGAACTGCGCGGCCCAGCTCCCGTCGAGGGTGCGCATCGTCCAGCCGTCCGCGTCGGTCACGAGGTCGGGCGCGCCGAGCGTGAGGATGGGCTCGATGGTGATCGCCATGCCCGCCTTCAGCCGGATCCCGCGCCCTGGAGAGCCGAAGTGATCGACGTGGGGCGGCTGGTGCATGCGACGCCCGATCCCGTGGCCACCCACCACGCGCACGACGCTGCACCCGGCGCGGCGCGCGGTCGCCTCGATGACCGCGCCGACGTCGCCGAGCCGGACGCCGGCCCGCACCTGCGCGACGCCCTCATCACGGCAACGACGCGCGGTCTCGAGGAGGTGCGCCGCCTCCGGGCTCGGCGTCCCGACGGCGAAGGTGGCGCAGGTGTCCCCGTGCCAGCCGTGGAGCTGGCTCGTCACGTCGACCGAGACCAGGTCGCCGTCCTCCAGCACGTCGTCCTCGCGCGGGATCCCGTGACACGCGACGTCGTTCCGGCTGGTGCAGACCGCGGCCGGGAAGCCGTGGTAGCCGAGCTGGCTCGGGCGCGCGCCCTGGCGGGCGGTGTCCGCGCGCACCCAGGCGTCGATCTCCGAGGTCCGCACGCCGGGCTCGAGCAGCTGGCCGACGCGCGACAGGGTCTCGGCCGCCACGCGCCCGGCGCGCCGCATGTGGTCGATCTCGGCGGGACGAAGCCGTGTGATCCGCATGCTCGACGATGCTGCGCAGAGGGCCGCCACACCCATACCTTTTGGGTATTGGACGCGCGGGCCGGGAACCGCGTCATACTCCGCGGGCCATGAGCCTCACCCAGCTGGAGTCCTTCATCGCCGTCGCCGAGGAGGGCCACGTCGGCCGCGCCGCCCGTCGCCTCCACATCTCCCAGCCCCCGCTCAGCCGGCAGATACGGCGGCTGGAGGACGAGCTCGGGGCGCCGCTCTTCGCGCGGACCCCGCGGGGAATGACCCTGCTCCCGAGCGGCGAGCGGTTCCTCGCACGCGCGCGGGAGGTCCTCGAGGCGGTCGAGCGGGCGCGAGGGACGGTCAGCGAAGCGGGCGACGGATCGGAGTGCAGCGAAGCTGCTCGTCCGACGCGCCGATGAGCCACATCCCGTAGACCACCGCGTCGTAGTCTCTTCGGTCGAGCGCCTCGCGGTCGTGTCCCTCGCGCAGGGGCCAGATCACGCAGGTCGGGCTGTCGGCGCGGGAGGGGCAGCACGGCGCGAGCGTGCTCGAGACGTCGCCGATGCGGCCCAGCCCGTCCCGGAACGCCTCCAGCGACTCGGGGGTGTGCGGCTCGTCGCGCGGACGGAACACGATGATCGGCCCGTCGTCGCAGCCTTCGTAGAGGCTCCACCACCCCGGGTCGGAGGCGAGCAGATCACCGTAGTAGCGGTCGTCGTCACAGACGACGGGCCGGCCGGCGTCGGGAGCCAGGAGCAGGTCGGCGCCGTGACTCTCGAAGCAGCCGGAGAGCGCCAAGGGCCCGAGAAGAAACAGGAAGCGCATGGTCGAGCGCGGAGCAAGCGAGATGCCCGGCGCGAAGCGCGGCGAAATGCGTGCGCCAGCGCCAACGGAGATTTCAAGCGCGACCCAACTTGAACAAGCGACCGTCCGCGTGCGTCACTGGCGCTTCGGGGAGGTCCTGGATGAGGTGGATTGGATACGCGGCCCAGGCCGCGATGTTGTGCGGGCTGCTCTCGCTGGGCGGCTGCATCGGCAACAGCGACGCCGGCTGCACCGCGGGCGGGGAGGTCTGCGTGTGCCGGGGCATCGGCAACTGCGCGCGCGATTGCCCGGAGGGGGGCTGCAGCTTCCTCTGCGACGGGATCGGCAACTGCAACCTCACCTGTGAGGGCGGCGGCTGCGACGTCAGCTGCGAGGGCACGGGCAACTGCATCCTGGAGTGCCCGGGTGGGGGCTGCTCGATGACCTGTGACGGCACCGGCAACTGCATCTGCGAGAGCGGCTGCGAGAGCACCGACCCACCCGACGCCGGCTGACGGAACGCTACTTCGCTCACAGTCCGGGTCGTGTCCCACGGTGTGGGGGCTATCCCCTCGCGCCCGATGGTTACCATGGGGCCCTCGAGCGCCGGCGTGGGTAGGTGCGACCGCCGGCGCGGAAAGTGAGCAGACGAAGTGCGCGCCAAAATTACGATCGCGATCGTCGCCGCCCTCTCGGCGGTGGCCGGGTTCTCCTTCGCGGCGGTCTCCACGCACGACTTCGTGCAACACCTCGACCGCCAGGTGCACGGGCTGCACTGCTCCTTCCTGCCGGGCCTCGACCAGACGGACGTGAGCGGGGCGAGCGGCTGCCACGTGACGCTGATGTCCCCCTACTCCTCGATCCTCCGGGAGACGGTGTGGGGCGGGATCCCGATCGCGCTCCCCGCGATGGCGGTGTTCGCCTTCCTCCTCGCCCTCGCGCTGGGGCTCTGGGCCACCGGCCGCGTCCGGGATCCGCGCGCGATGGGGTTCCAGGCCCTGGCCTGGGGCCTCCCGGTGATCGCGTCGGCGGTGATGGGCTACATCTCGCTCTCCACCCTCGGCGCCGCCTGCAAGCTCTGCATCGGGATCTACGCGGCGAGCGGCGTGGGCTTCGTCGCCGCGCTGGCCGGCTTCTTCATGGCGAGGGCCGACGCGAAGCCGCGCGCCATCCCCATCCCCGAAGGCGCCGCGGCCGACGAGACCGTCGAGGCGCCTCCGCCCGTGATCACCACGCGCTGGGGGGTGCTGGGCGCCGCCTTCGCGCTCGGCGTGGGCTTCGTGCTCGTGCCGGTCGTCGTCTACGCGGCGGCCGCGCCCGACTTCGAGCGCTTCGTCGGGAGCTGCGGCACGCTCGCCGATCCGAGCGACCCGAACACGGTGCTCCTGCCGGTGGGCGCCCAGACCAACCCGGTGCCGGTCATCGAGGTGCTCGACCCGCTCTGCCCGGCCTGCCGCGGCTTCGAGGCGCGCTTCGAGGCCTCGAGCGTCCAGTCGCAGACGAGCCGCAAGGTGCTCCTCTTCCCGCTCGACGACAGCTGCAACTGGATGATCGACCGCGCCATCCACCCCGGCGCGTGCGCGATCAGCGAGGCGGTGATCTGCGCCGAAGACGAAGCCGAGGAGGTGATCGCCTGGGCCTTCGAGAACCAGGAGGCGATCATGGCCGCGGAGCGATCGGCGGCGGGCGGCGCGGCGCGAATGGCCCGCGAGCGCTTCGGCGCGCTGAGCGAGTGCATCGGCAGCCCGCGCGCGCAGGCGCGGGTCAACCAGTCGCTCCGCTGGGCGGTGCAGAACCAGCTGCCCGTGCTCACCCCGCAGGTCTACGTGGGCCAGACGCGCCTCTGTGACGCGGACACGGACCTCGGCATGGACTACGCGCTGACCCGGCTGGTGACCCAGCACGGGAATGGAGGCGGACAGTGAACAACGCACGCTGGATCGCCGCCGCCGCCGCCCTCGCCGCCTTCGCCGTCCCGGTGGTGCTGACGCTCTCGTGGATCGGCGCGGCCGAGGACCGCCTGGCCGAGGTCGAGGCGGCCACCATCTCCGACGACTCGCCCCCCGCGGTCGCCGTCGCGCGCAACGCGAACGAGGAGTACTGCACGCCCGAGCTCAAGCAGATCCTCCGGCGCGTCCTGACGAGCTGTGGGCTCATCGGCGGCGCTGGCGGTCGAGGCTGCCAGCCGCTCGAGGCGCGCAACGTCGCGACCATGGACGACGCGGACTTCAACGCGCTCTTCGTGCCCATGCGCGAGCGCGGCGGCATCGTGCAGTACGAGCAGGGCTCGGCCGAGCTGACCGGCCCGGGCGTACAGCTCATCGACCGCACGTTCGCCGACCGTCGAGGCGCCAGCTACTTCTTCGTCGTCTCGCGGGCCTCCCCCGAGGGCGCGACGGATCGCAACCGGGAGCTGTCCCGCGAGCGCGCCGAGGCGGTGATGACCCACCTCGAGGAGACCTTCTCCGACCCGCAGCTCGAGCGGGAGGTCGGCCTGCTCTGGCTCGGCGAGGAGTACGCCCAGCTCGACCCGTCCTTCTGCGACTGGACGCGCAGCGGCGACTCCGGGCAGTGTGAGTCGGAGGATCTCAACCGGAGCGCGTTCATCGCATGGATCGACTGTCGATTGTGACCGCCGCCCTCCTCTTCGTCGGCTGCGGCGAAGAGGGCCCCGCCCCCGCCCCACCCTCGCGCGTGGTCGCGGTGGCGGCGGAGGCGCCCGAGACCGAGAGCTTGTGTGACGCGACGCCGAACACGCGGCTCGCCCTGCCTCCGCTCGCGGAGGGTCAGACGGCGCCGTCGGTGGAGGGCCGCCGCTGGGTCAACGTCTGGGCGACCTGGTGCCGGCCGTGCGTCGAGGAGATGCCGCTCCTCGAGCGGTTCTCGGAGCGCCTCGCCGAAGACGGCGCGCCGACCACCCTGAGCTTCGTCAGCGCCGATCGCGACGACGAGAGCGTCGCGCGTTTTCGCCAGAGCCACGGCGACATGCCCGAGAGCCTGCGCGTGTCCGACCCCGCCGCGGTCGCGGTCTGGGGCGCCACCCTCGGCCTTGGGGAAGCGGCTTCGCTCCCCCTCCACGTCCTGACCGACGAAGACGGCCGCGTGGTCTGCGCCCGCGCAGGCGCCGTCTCCGAAGACGACTACGAAGCCGTCCGCGCCGTCCTGCGCTAGCTAGCCGAACGACCGGGGACGATCCTATTCATTCGTCAAACTCGAGTATGACGAACGAATAGGATCGTCCCCGATCCTCACGCGATCCTGACGCGGCTGCTACTTGCGGCTGGGATCGCGGGCAAGGGCACGGGGCAGTCGGCGGAAGAACGCGAGCGTTCTTCGGCCGACTGCTACGGCGCGACGCAGAGGTGGTTCAGCGTGTTGACGAAGAGGTTCTGCAGGGCGGGCTGGGTGCCGCTGGTGCCGACCCAGTCGACGAGCGGGCCCGAGCCGGACCCGTTGCCGTTCCAGTAGACCACCATGCCACCCGTGCCGCCGATGCCCTCGGTGATCTGGAGCTTGCTGGAGCCGGAGACGGCGACGACGCGCACCGCGCCGCCGGTCGGCGTGCACTGGTCGTGGTCGGTGCTGCCGGAGGTGAGGCTCTGACCCATGGTGAAGGTCTGCGCGGGGCCGAGCGCGATGGGGTGCAGCGCGTTCACCACCGAGAGGGCACCGCTGAACGGGCCGTCACCCGGGCTGGCGCAGCGGACGAGGCCGCCGAGCACGGAGTCGGTGGGGCTCCCGAGCGAGTCGTAGCCGGTCACGATCAGGCGGCCGCCCGCGTTGATCCAGTTGGTCAGCGCCGTCAGCTCCGCGCTCGACAGGATGCGGTCGTGCTCATGCAAGATGATGTGCGTGTAGCGCGAGAGCACCGCCGGGTCCGACGAGTGCACGCCCGTCGTGCCGTTCATGTTGAGCACGTCGAAGGTGTGGCCGTTCGCGGTGAAGAGCCCCTGGATGGTCGGGTCGGTGAACTGCGACTCCTGCCCGATGAGGCCCCAGAAGCAGCCGGTGAAGGTGCCGCAGCGGCCGGGCGGGGTCGTGCACACGCCGGCCGTGCAGTCGGTGCCGCTCGAGCAGAGCTGCCGGTCGGCGCAGCGCGGGCACGCGGTCGACCCGCCGCAGTCGACGTCGGTCTCGCCGCCGTTCCGCACGCCGTCCATGCAGGTGGGCGCCTCGCAGGTGCCGGCCGTGCAGACACCGCTCAGGCAGTCACGCCCCGCCAGGCACATCTCACCCGTGTCACAGCCGAGGCAGCTGCCGCCGCCGCAGTCGAGGTCGGTCTCGGCGCCGTTCAGCACGCCGTCGCCGCAGCCGGGCGCGTTGCAGCGCATGGTGGGCCCGTCGCAGATGTTGGACGCGCAGTCGGCGTCCACCGAGCACATCAGGCCGGGCGCACAGGCCGGGCAGGTCGCGCCGCCGCAGTCCAGGTCGGTCTCGTCGCGGTTGCGGACCCGGTCGGCGCAGGAGACGCAGCTGCCGCTGTCGCAGGTGGCGCCGAGCGCGGAGCAGTCCCCGTCGACCAGGCAGGCCGCGCCGTCGCGGCAGCCACCGCAGAGGGTCCCGCCGCAGTCGATGTCCGTCTCGTCCTGATTGAGCACGCCGTCCATGCAGCTGACGCAGAGGCCGGCCTCGCACGCCCCCCCCGCGCAGTCGGAGTCGACGAGGCAGGCCTCGCCGTCGTCGCACGCTTCACAGAGCGGCCCGCCGCAGTCGACGTCGGTCTCCTCGGCGTTGAGGATCAGGTCGGTGCACGAGACGCAGCCGCCGTCGAAGCAGCGCATGCCCATGCAGTCCGAGTCGACCATGCACGCCAGGCCGTCGCGACAGGCCGGGCAGATGGCTCCGCCGCAGTCGACGCTGGTCTCGTCCTGGTTCTGGACCCGGTCGTTGCACGCCGCGTCGGTGCACGTGCCAGCCGCGCAGATCATGCTCGAGCAGTCGTCGCGGTCGAGGCAGCTCAGCCCACCGGCGCAGCGCGGGCAGGTGTCGCCGCCACAGTCGATGTCGGTCTCGGTGCCGTTCTGCCGCATGTCCTCGCAGTTGCTCATGGTGCACTCGCCACCGCGGCACCGCCCCGAGAGACACTCGTCGTTCGAGGTGCAGGGCTGGCCGCCTCCGCAGAGCGCGCAGTCCCCGCCGCAGTCGGTCCCCGTCTCGTCGCCGTTGCGGACCCCGTCGGTGCAGTTGGGGACGAGGCAGCGCCCGCGCTCGCAGACGCTCGACTCACAGTCTTCGGCCGACAGGCAGTTCTCGCCGTTGGCGCAGGGCGGGCACGAGCCGCCGCAGTCGATGCCGCTCTCGTCGCCGTCCTTCATGGCGTTGTCGCACTGCGGCTCGACGCCCGAGTCCGTCCCGGAATCCCGCATGGTTCCGGCGTCATCGTTCATCGGCGGGATCGGGGTGGTCTCGGTGGAGCAGGCGGCGAGGAGGAGGCAAGAAGCAAGGACGGTACGAAACGACATGGCCCAAGAGTTCCTCGGCTCGTCGGTCGATGCAATGCGCCTCGGTGAGCCGGGGTCACAGGGAGATCCCTGAGCTGGGTCGGCGTCGCGCCGACACGATGAACCCGGCGCACAGCACGAGGAGCGCCCCGAGGAGGGCCACGGGCGGGAGCCGCTCCCCTAAGCACACCCAGCCGACCAGGCACGCGACGACCGGCTCGACGAAGGCCAGCACCGCCGCGCGCGCCGCCCCGACCAGCGCGAGCCCCCGCACGAAGGCCACGCCCGCCAGCACCCCCGGCACCAGCGCGGCGACCGCCATCCACCCCACGTCCCGGAGCTCCACCTGTCCGAGATCCGCCACCGCGAAGGGGGCCAGGAGCAGGGCGGCGGGGAGCGCGTGCCACCCCATGGTGCGCGCGGGACCGATGCGCGCGGAGAGGGGGCCGACCAGAAAGACGAGGGCCGCGTAGCCGACCGCGCTCGTGAGCCCGAGCGCCGCGCCCAGGCCGAGCTGGCCCGTCAGCGCGGCGGGCTCCCAGGGGCGCAGCAATAGGCAGAGCCCCACCAGGGCCAGGCCCGCGGCGGGCAGCGCGCGCGGCGTGGGGCGCTTCTCGATGTGGGGCGCGAGCAGCGCGACGAGCACGGGGGCGACGGAGTGCGTCAGGACGGCGACGGCCACGCTCGTCACGCCCATCGCGGCGAAGAAGGTGCCGACGTTGAGCGCGTCGAGCGCGGCGTACGCGAGCAGGAGCGCGAGGGTCCGGCGATCCCAGCGGGGCTCGACGCCATCGAAGCGGAAGAACGGGACGGCGAAGACGAAGATCCCGAGCAGGAGCAGCGGCGCGGTGACGGTGGCGGGCAAGCCCGTCGGCCGGAGGAAGAGGCTCCAGGTCCCCCACGCGGTGGCCGCGCAGACGATCATCACGGTTCCCATGGACGCGGTGCCCATGGCCGCGGTGCCCGCGAGGGGAGAACGCACCGCCGCTCGTTAGCACGGCCGGAGAGCGCGTCAGTGCGAGTGGTGGTCGCGGCGGTGACGGCGGCGGAGCATGGTCATCACCATCGCGTCGACGCGACCCCGGACCACCGACGCGGTGACCGCCGAGAGGGTGGGCCCGCTCGCCATCGATCGGATCATCGCCCGCTCGCCCGCGACCTCCCCGTCGGTCGCGTACAGCGCGTCGGCCTCGGCGTGGTGAGCGGCGCGGCTCGCGCGCACGAAGGGATCCAGCTCACCCCCGTCGAGGTAGAGGCCACCGCAGCAGCCCGCGCGATCCACCTCCAGCACGCCGGCGAGGGTGGACACTCTCCACGCCTCCATGGGCGGACCGCACGCGGGGCACGACAGCTCCGAGGGGCCGGCCGCCTGGGCCGCCGAGGGCCCGACGCCGAAGAACGCCGCGGTGTGCGCGCCGGCCGCCTCCGACTCCCCCGGGTCGAAGAACATGCTCCCGCACGCGGCGCAGTAGTCCACCTCGAGCCCATCCGCGCGGTCGGCGCGATAGGGGCCGCGGCAGCGCGGGCAGGCGCGGTCGCTCGCCTCGGTCGGATCGAGCTCGCGGAGCGGCGCGACCGAGCGCGGCTCGTGCGCCACCACCCCCCGCAGGATGTCACCGAAATGCCCGCCCGGTGTGCTCGAAGGCGGCGGCGGCGGCGCAGCGAACACGGCCCCGGTGGACGTGCGCACGTTGTCTCCCGCGGAGCCCGACGATGGGCTGGGCGAAGGGATGGGTGACGGACGAACCGGCGGCGCCCCCGCGAGCTGGGCGGCGCGCTCGGCCGCCGCCGCGAAGTGGGACTGCTCGCCCGCGTCCAGGAACACGCCGCCGCAGCACGCGGCCCGGTCGACGTCGAGCGCGCGGCCGTCGGTCGCGACGATGCGGTAGCGAACCATGGGCTGCCCATGCGCGGGACACGGCCGACCGTCGGCGCCCACGCGCGTCGCCGCGCCCGCGCCCACCCCGAAGAGCGCCGCGGTGTCGACCCCGGCCAGCTCGGGCTCGTTCGCGTCGAAGAAGACGCCTCGGCAGCGCGGGCAGATGTCGAGCTCGACACCGAAGACGGGGCGCGACTCCATCGAGGCGCCGCAAGCGGGGCAGGTTCGCGGTGCAGTCACCGAGCCATCCTACATCACGCCGCGTATGCTCGGCCGGATGCCGCGTCGCCTGCGCACTCGCTTCTTCGATGGCTCCTCCATCCCCGAGGAGCTGCTCCGCGCGGCCTGGTCACTGCGGCTGAGCGCGCTGATGATCCAGCGCGTGAGGTTCGTCGCCCTCGGGCTCGCGCTCTCGAGTGGCTGCGGCGCGGCGCAGCCTCCGAGACGGGCTTCGGCCGAGGAAGCGCTCGAGCTACTCGCGGCATGGATCACCTTCGTCGGGATCGACGACCGAGAGCACCTGGAGAGCCTGCAGAGCGAAGACTTCGTCTACGCGGAAGACGGAGCGCCGGCGGTCGAGCGCACGCGGCACCTTCGGGTCTGTGGCGAGCCCACGATGGAGGCGGTGCCGGGCGGCTGGGATGTGACCTTGGTCGTCCGCACGCTCGGGCACGACGGCCTGCTCCGTAGCGGCGTGCGGCGGCTGGCGCTCCGGGACCGGGAGGGGCGGCTGCTGGTGGCGCGGGACACGTTCGACGTGGAGACGACGCGCGCGCCGCGGCCGCCGGTGGTCTGGCCGCAGGTGGCCGAATGCCACGACTCCACGCCGCGGGGATGCCTCGTCATCGATCTCGACGGAGACAGGGCCCAGCGCCGGCTCGAGCTCCCCGAGCCTTTCCGACCGCCGCCTGGGGCGCTCTCCCCGCTCGAGCTCGACGAATGACGAAGATCGGGAGGATCAGAGGCGCGCGATGACGAGGCCGGCGTTGCTGCCGCCGAAGCCGCTGGAGACGCTCATGACCGCGTCGACCTTCTTCTGGCGGGTCTCGCCGCGGATGAGGTCGAGGCCGGCGGTGGCCGGGTCGGGGTCTTCGAGGTGGAGCGTGGGCGGGAGCGAACCGTCGCGCAGCGCGAGGGTGCTGAAGACCGCCTCGACCGCGCCCGCGCCGCCGAGGGCGTGACCGGTGGCGCCCTTGGTGCTCGAGACGGCGACACCGGGCAGCACGCGGGCGAGGACCTGCGCTTCGATCTCGTCGCCGACCGGGGTGCTGGTGGCGTGCCCGTTGACGTAGCCGATGGCGTCGGCGGGGATCCGGGCGTCGCGCAGGGTCTCCTCGATGGCGAGCTGGAGGCCGACGCCGTCGGGCGCCGGGCTCGCGATGTGGAAGGCGTCGGTCAGGGTCGCGTAGCCGCGCAGCTCGGCGAGGATGTTCGCGCCGCGCTTCTTCGCGTGCTCGAGCTCCTCAATGGCGATCACCGCGGCCGCCTCGCCGAGCACGAAGCCGTTCCGGCGCGTGTCGTACGGGCAGCTGGCCGCCGCGGGGTCCTCCTCCTTGCTGACGGCCCGGAGCGACGCGAAGCCGGCGAGCGCGACCGCGTCCACGGAGGACTCGGCGCCGCCCGCGAGCGCGACGTCGCAACGACCGTTGCGGATCATCCACATCGCCTCGCCGATGCCCATGGCGCCGCTGGTGCACGCGGCGGTGGTCGACATGTTCGGGCCGCGGCAGCCGAAGCGGATCGCGACCTGCCCCGCCGCGAGGTTCCCGACCATCGCGGGCACGAGGTAAGGAGAGACCCGGCGCGGGCCCTTCTGGTCGATGGTGCGGGTCGCGTCCTCGATGTGCCGCATCGAGCCCATGCCGACGCCGATCATCACAGCGGCGCGCTCGAGCGCCTTCGCGTCGAGGCCCGCGTGGGTGACCGCCTGGTCGGCCGCGTCGACGGTCATGTGGATGAAGCGGCCGCCCTCGCGGAGCTTCTTCTTCTCGGTCACGCGCTCGGGATCGAAGTCGAGACACTCCCCCGCCACGTGCACGGGGATGCGCGGGTCGGGGTGCTCGGCGATCTTCCGGATGCCGCACTCCCCCGCCACCAGGGCGTCCCAGGACTTCTTCACGTCCCGTCCGAGAGGGCTCACGAGCCCCAGTCCGGTGATCACCACGCGCCGTGTCGTCATGGCCGGGACCCTAAAGCGTGGCGATGCGCTCGGCCAGGGTCGCGGTCACTTGGCCAGCAGGTTGCGGAACGGCTTTCGCCGCTTGAAGCGATAGGCGCCGAAGTCCCGCGCGTCCGTCGAGAGGATGCGCCCATCGTCTCGCTCTTCCGCACAGATCACGAGCGAAGCGTCCGCGAGGTCCATCGGGAGGTCGCGATACTTGCGCATGAGCGCGGCGACCCTCTCGAGGTGCGAGACCGAGATGTCGAAGATGCTCGCGGCCCCATCATGAATGCTCTCCACGAACGCTCGGACGAGGTCCGGGCCAGACGTCCGCTGGATGAGGTGAGTCGTCTCCGTGAGGACCGGCCACGTGGTGAGAAACCCCTCCGCGCCATACTTCTCGGCGGCCGCGACGGCGGCGCGGTGATGGGCGTCGCTGCGCACGACCAGCGCGACGAAGAACCCGGTGTCGGCCAGGATCACGTGGAGCCCTCACCGTGCTTGCTGGAGTAGTCGATCTGCTCCTTGTAGGTCTCGGACAGATCCGTCGGGCCCGAGGCGGCGCCGACGACGCCGTGTCGGCGGAAGATGTCGAGTGGAGAGCGCTCGTCCAACAGCGACTTCGCATAGGCGCGAAGAGCCGCCTTCATCACCGCGCTGGTGTTCTGGCCGGTAAGCGACCGCACGCGTTCGAGGAGCGCGCGCTCCTCCTCGTCGAGCCGCGCGATGATGCGATTGTCGCGGGATTTGCTCACCTGTCTGACATACGTATGACACTGCGACCGGTCAAGCGGCGCGCGTGTTCACTCGGCGCGTCGGGGTGGCGATGCGCTCGGCGGTCACGCTCGGGCAATCTTCAGGTGGCGCCTCCAGCTCCGCCGCTCGACGAAGAACGCCGCGACCGCCGCGAAACCGATCAGGACGAGCACGAGCGTCGTGGGGGAGAGGTAGGCGTGGGCGCGGCGCTCGTGCACGACCACGACGTCCTCGGCTTCGCCATCGAGGTCACGCGACAGTTCCCATGACGAGACGCCGGGTGTGATGAGCGGGAGCGCCCCGACCACCTCGAAGGTGCGAGGGCCCAGCCACTCGACCGCCTCGGCGCTCCGCTCCCCCTCCGTGACCCACTCGACCACCGCGAACTGGCCCGTCCGGATCATGACGTGCGCCGGACCGGGCGCGCTCGGCGACCGCAGCGGCAAGTACACCGCCTCCACCCGCCCGTTCTCCACCTCGGTGACGGCCCGGCCGAGGTCGGCCACGCAGCCGTGGAGCTCGAGCCGCAGCTCGGGGGGCGGGGACCTGAGCTCCGCGCAGTCGTAGACGCCGAGCTCCCAGTTCGCGGCCAGGTAAGCGGCGTATCCGAGCGCGCCCACCAGGAAGGCCGCCGCGAGCGCCCCTGCGCCGATCGCCCGTCGACGGTGCTTGTCCACCTCGACCCACGCCTGGCGCCTGGCCCTCGTCTCCTGCGTCTCCTCGACCATCACACGAGCCTGTCAGGCTCGGATGCGAATGTCACTCGCCGCGGCGGAGGTGGCGGCCCATCCAGTAGGCGACGCGGAAGTCGACGCCGGGGAAGAGCGAGGTTCCGTCGGCCTCGCGGTTCACGCGGTAGGGGTCGCTGCGCCAGTGGTAGTTGCTGGGCGGGCGGAGGGCCATCGGCAGCGCCTCCGCCGCGACGAGCTCGTCGCCCCGTCCCACCTCGCCGAGGAGGGTGAGGGTCGTCTCGCCGTCGATCGCGGTGCAGGTCATCGCGGCGATCTCCGCCTCGTCGCAGTTGATGACCGACTCCTCGAAGAACGGCGCGGCGGGGAAGCCCGTCAGGCTCGCGAGGCCGCGCGCGTAGGCCGGCTCGCTCACGGCCGAGAGCGGGCGGGTGACGGTGGCGTCGCCGTGCGCGGCCTCGAAGACGAAGTCGTAGAAGGTCTGCGCCTGGCTCGACGGCTGACGCTCCGCCCCCTCGGCGCCGTAGAGCGCGCTCGTGCCCTCCGCCACGGCGGAGCGAGCGAGGTCGTCGCAGAGGTAGCGCTGCGCGAGCCAGAGCCCGGTGAAGGACATGTTGTAGTTGGAGAAGTTCGAGCGGGTGCCCGCGTCGATGAGCGTGGCGTTCTCGCGCACGATCTCGTGCAGCGCGCGCCGCTCGATCAGCTCCTCGTGGAGGTAGCGCGCGAGCTCCGCGTCGCCCGAGACCCGCGCGAGCACCGCGATGATGCCGAGCGCCATCGCGGCGTGCTGCCCGTTGACGCCGCGGCCCGGCAGGTACACCCGGTCGACCGCGTTCTCGTGCAGGTAGGCGTGGAAGGTGAGCCGCCCGTCCGCGTCGTGGATCTCGAGGTCGTAGCCGTCTTCACCCACCTGCATCAGGGAGTGGCCGATCGCGCGGGCGTCGTCCGCCATGCGCTCGAGGAGCGCCGCGTCGATGGTCGGGTCCGCGCTCGCGACCTCCCACAGCGCGGCCATGCCGAGCACCCAGCCGATCAGCATGTCGCGGCTGCACGAGTCCTCCCAGATGTACTCCGGGTAGAGACCCTCGGCGGAGTTGTCCTCCCGCCAGGTGCCGTTCGTCTTCTCGGCGGGGAGCGGCGCGCCGCTCGCGTCGAACAGGGGCACCGTCTCGATGGACGCCGCGCCGGGCACGTCGGTCCGGATGAAGCCCCGCGCGATGACGCCCTCCACGCCGGTGATGGCCGTCGCGCGGTGGTGCGCCTCGATGGCGGCCAGCACGTGCTCGCGGGCGCGGTCGACGTCCTCGCATGCGGCGCCCGAGTCGCGCAGCGTGGCGTACCGGAACGCGTCGGCGACGGCGCCCGCGCCTCCATAAGCGCCAGCCACTTTGCGCCACTCCACCATGTCGTGGACGGCGCGGCCCGCGTGCGCCTCGAGATCCCAACCGTCGGTCTCGAGCAGGAAGGTACGCACCGCCTCTCGGTCCGCCTCGAGCGCCACGCGGACCTCCGTGTTCACCCCCGTGTGCAGCGCGTGGATGGCGTGGAACTGCCGGTCGCGCCGGCGCGCCTCCGCGTCGAGCGCCGCGTCGTAGCCAGGGTCGCCAGGGCCGGGGAGGAGCGATCCCAGCGCGCTCGGGCCGCTCCCGCACGCGGGCGGTGAGACGGCGGGGAGCGCCTCGCACGTCGGCATGGGCCGAGGCGGCGCGTCCGGCGGCGGGGTCGAGGCGTCGAGCGCCGCGTCGGACCCCACGGCCGCGTCCGGGGCGTCGCCTCCATCACACGCCGACACCAGGAGCAAGGCCAGCGCCCAGCGGAGAGCCGAAGAAGCCATCGGCCGACTCTACGCAAAGCCCGCGTCGGGCGCACTCGGTGCGTGCTCGCGGGCCCCGTCCGCGCGAACGATCCGGATGGCACGACGGCTGCTCCGAGCGTCGACGGGGGGAAACATGGGAGAACACAGGCTGGGCTTCGAGGCGGTGGCCGTGGGCATCGTCGCCTTCGCGCTGCTGATGGGCTGTGACTCCGAGGATCCCGGCGTGCCGGAGTCCTTCGAGCTGCTCGACGGGGCTGTCTGCGACGCCGCCAACGGCCGCTTCACGCGTGAAGTCGACCACCCCTACTTCCCGCTCGCGGTCGGGAGTGAGTGGGTGCTCGAGGGGGTGGAGGAGGGCACACCGATCCGGATCGAGATCACGGTGCTCGAGCGGACCGAGGTCGTGTCCGGCGTGGTCACGCGGGTCGTCGAGTCGGTGGAGTTCGAGGGCGGCGCGCTCGTCGAGATCTCCAACAACTACTTCGTGCAGGCCGAGGACGGCACGGTCTGCTACTGGGGCGAGGAGGTCGACAACTACGAGGACGGGGTGGTCGTCGACAACGAAGGCTCCTGGCGCGCGGACGAGCCGGGCCACGCGGGCGGGATCCTGATGCCGGGCGACGTCCGACCGCGCGTGCGCTTCTTCCAGGAGCGCGCGCCGGGGATCGCGGAGGACATGTCGGCGATCCTGGACGTGGAGCTGGAGGTGCAGCTGCCGATCGGGGAGCTCGAGGAGGTCGTCTGGGCGCGCGACTGGAACCCGCTCGAGGGGCAGTCGAGCGCGGACGGAGACGACAAGTGGTTCGCGCCCGGCTTCGGGCTGGTCGCGGACGGCGCGGCCCTGCGGGTGGAGTGAGCCTCAGGCTCCGTGGAGCGCGGTCATCTTCAGGTCGAATAGCATCCAGAACGCGACCTGCGGGTCGGTGCTGAAGAACGGGTGCGTACGGTCGCGGCGGTAGCGCTCCGGTCGACGCGCTTCGCTCGGGCGGTCCGGGTCGTCGAGGTTGATCAGGTGCATCGACCAGTCGTCGAAGCGGCGCCCCTGGATCAGCGAGTAGTCGACGAGGCGCACCTGATCGTGGCGCGCGTCCTTGACGATGCGCGCGAAGGTGTCGCTCACCGCGTCCCCCTCGCCCTCGAGCACCTGCATGAAGTGGCCGCCGCCGAAGCAGAGCAGCCCGGTGATCCCGTTCGCCTCGTTGTTCGGCTTCGCCGCGTCGAGGATCGCCATCGTGTCGCGGAGGGTCAGCTTGCGCGTCGCGCGGCTGACGTAGATGAGCTGAGAGAGCGCCACGGGGTTAGCGTACCGCGTCCTCACCAGCGAATGGCGACCTCGTCGACGCGCACGCGGGTCCCGGAGGGGGTGAGGCAGCCGAACCGGAAGCCCGTCACGTCGTCCCCGGTCGCGGTGTCGTAGTCGAGCCTCTCTCCGGCCGCCCCGAGCCGGTGGAGGGGGAACTGGATGAGGTGATACGCGCCGTCTTGTCGGGGCACCAGAGGCTCGTGGTTCCACGCGCTGTCAGCCCCGCCGCCGACGTTGACGCCGATCACGCACCAGAAGGAGGGCTCGACCGCGTCGACGGCCACCGCCATCTCCACGTACGCGAGCTCGTAGTTTCCGGCCCAGAAGTCGAGCCGCCTCGATCGGATGTCTTGCCAGCGCACGATCTCGTAGCAGAGCGAAGCCGTGCAGTCGTACTCGTAAGCGAGGTGGTGAGTCCCGGCGTAGGGGGACTCCATCGAGTGCGCGATGTCGCCGGGGAAGGGGTAGCCAGTCGGACGCTCGTCCGAGAACAGCACCAGCCCGTCGATGGGCGCCGCGTTCGTCATGGTGGTGACGATGTTGCTGCGCGACGCGTGCCCGGCGAGGTCGGTCGCGACGAGCTGCGCGACGTAGCGCGTGCCCGGCGTGTGCGCGTCGGTGAAGACCGAGGTGATCAGGTGCATTCCAGTCATGACCCGCGGGCGGTACAGCTCTCCGAGGCTCGCGCGCTCCGCGCTGTCGATCACGCGCGCCGTCCCCGACCGGGACCGCAGGTCGTCCTCGTTCTCCGCGATCACCAGCGTCAGCTCGTTGAACTGCGAAAGGTCGCCGGACAGCGTCCACGTCCAGTGCAGGCTGTTCGGGGTCTGCCAGTCGGACTGGAAGGTCTCGACCCGGACCTGTCCTTCGGGAAGGCCCGCGTCCGACTCCCCCGCATCCGATTCGCCGGCGTCGCGCGTCGGGGCTGGCGGGTCGACGCCCGCGTCGAGGGGCCCCGCGTCGCGCACGAGCGCCCTCGGGACGCACTGCTCCGAGACGCAGACGAACGCCGGGGCGCAGGGACATTCCTTGTCGGAGAGATCCAGCTGCGGGTTGCAGCCGGCGATCCCACCGAGCGCAGCGAGCCAGAGGAGGAGCGTTCGGGGCATCGCCATCAGTGTGGCGCACGCGAGCCAGATCCCCCGATTATCTCCGCTGATCTCACCAGCGGATGGCGACCTCGTCGATGCGCACGCGGGTCCCGACGGGGAAGATCGCGCCGAGCCGGAAGCCGTTGACCGAGCGCGCGGCGAGGTGCTCGAAGGTGAGCGACTCTCCGCCGCGATCGAGCACCCGGAGCGGGACCTGGATGATGTGGTAGCCGTCGCCGTAGCGCGGCACGAAGGGCTTGAAGAGCCAGGTCTCGTCGGGCCCCTCGACGTGGAGGTTGATGCCGATCTCGGACCAGAAGGACGGCTCGACCGCGTCGATCTCGACCGCCATCTCGAGGTAGGCGAGCCCGAACGAGCCGCCCGTGAAGGCGGGCGCGCCCGCGCGCAGGTCCTGCCATCGGATGTTCTCGAAGCAGAGGGGCTCGCCCCCCGGGCACTCGGTCTGCACGTACTCGATGTGATGCGTGCCCTCGTGCGGCGCCTCGGTGGAGAGCGTGACCGGCGGCACCTCGGGCAGCGGGTAGCCGCGCGGCCGATCGTCGGAGAACAGCACGAGCCCGGCGCCGGGGAGGGGCGCGATCGTGGTCGTCGCGGGCGCGATGTTGCTACGGGAGGTGTTGCCCAGGCTGTCGGTCGCGATCATCTGCGCGACGTAGCGCGTGTTCGGGGTGTGCTGATCGGTGAAGACGGAATCCACGAGGTCCTCCTCCCCGCTCGTGCGCCGCCGGTAGTAGACCCCCAGGCTCGCTCGCTCGGTCCGGTCGATGACGCGCGCGGTGCCCGTCTGCGCGAGGAGATCCTCTTCGTTCTCCGCGATGACGAGGGTCAGCTCGGCGAAGTCGGCCTGCTCGCCGACCAGGGTCCAGCGCCAGTGCAGGCTGTTCGGCGTCTGCCAGTCGGAGCGGAGCCCGGTGATCTGGATCAGCCCCGCGGGCCCACCGGCGTCTCCGCCCGACAGCCCCGGAACACACAGGTCGTCGACGCAGAAGAAGCCCGGCGCGCAGGGGCACGGCTTGTTGGAGAGATCGAGCTGGGGGGCGCACCCGGGCAGCAGGACCAGGAAGACGAGCGCACAGAAGAGAGCGAGCGAGGAGCGCATGCGACCACGCTAGCACTGCGACCGTGCGATGGCCGACGGCTCAGCCGGCTCGCGTGGCGCGGCGCACCACGCCCCCGAGCCGGTAGCCGGTGTCGGTGGTGAGCAGGCGCTCCGGCCGCGACGAGTCGTCTTCGATGGTCTGGCGCAGCTTGCGGATCGAGACGTGCAGCTTCGCGTCGTGCCGGCCCGGGTGGTACTCGCGCTCGTCCCACGCGGCGAGCACGAGCTCCTCCTTGGAGGCCGTGCCCCCGCCCTCGAGCAAGGTGACCAGCACGCGCCAGAGGAGCGCGCGGCTCGAGAGATCCACGCCCGCGCCGGCGCTCGTCCAGACCCGCTGCACCCGGTCGTCGAGGCCCCAGCCGGCCTCCCAGCCGGCCCCGCGCGCGAGCACCGTCTCCACGCGCAGCCCGGTGTGCGCACGCAGGGCGCCCACGACGGCGTCGTCGACTTCGTCCATCGCCGGCGCGCCCCCGAGCAGCGCGCGCGCCCGCCGCGCGACCCGCGGGGCGACCCGCTCCTCGGCCGCCAGGCGCTCGAGGGTGGACGGGTCGTCGGCCGAGAGCACCAGCTCCGCGCAAGCCCGCCAGCGCTCGGAGCCCATCCAGCCTGCCAGGTCCGCGAGCGCGGCGGCGCGATCCGGGAGCTCGCTCCAGAGCCCTCCGCAGACGGCCGCGTCGCAGCCGAGGGCCATCGCGCGCGCCTGCAGGAGGCGCTGCTCCGCGAGGGCGGCCTCGCGGGCCGCGTTGTCGGCGTGCTCGAGGGCGCGCCCCGGATGCCCCGCCGCGAGGGCCGCGCGCCCGGCCGCGATGCGCTCGTGCACGCGGTGACGCGCGGTGGCGCTCTCGGCGCTCTCCCCGGTCAGCCACGCGAGCTCGATCGCCTCCGGGGCGAGGTCGATGGACGCGATCGAGGGCGGCGGCGTCGCCCGCTCGGACGCGAGGCGCCAGGCCAGCGCGCTCACCCGCGCGTGACAGCGTCGATCGACCGGCTCGGCCTCGCGCGCGGCCACGTCCAGCCGCGCCTCGAGCCCCTCGAGCTCACCCACCGCGAGCGCCCGCCCCGCGTCCAGCTCGAGCACGAAGGGGCGGAGCAGCGACGGCGCGCGGGAGTACGGCCGCACCAGATCGAGGATCGCCGCCGCCTCGACCAGCTCGCCCGCCTCGAGCCGGATGCGCGCGCGCAGGACGAGGGCGCGGCGCGCGACGAGGAGCGACGCCTGGCCGCCGCGGGGCGTGGCCAGCACGTCCTCGAGCAGCTCGTCCGCGGCGTCGTTCCGTCCCAGCGCCTCGAACGCGGCCGCGAGATCGAGCATCGCCTCCTGCGGGACCTCGTCGGCCGGAGACGCGCGCCACGCTCCCAGCACGCGATCGGCGGGCGCCCGGTCGCCCATCAGCGCCGCGCGGTACGCGAGCTGCGCGTCGCGCCGGGTGGCGAACGGCCCGGACCCCGGCAGCGCCTCCAGGGTGACCCGCGCGCCCTCGAGGTCCAGCAGGTGGAGCGCGCAGCGCGCGGCCAGGAGGTGGGCGTCCGCCGCGGCCGGCCCGCCGCGACGCGCCGCCGCGCCGGCCTCCCGACGCGCCTGCGCGACGTCCCCCTGCGCGTAGAGGGTCTGGGCCCACGCGAAGCGCTCGGCGTCGTCCGGCTTCGCGGGCGCGTCCACCGCCGACAGCGCCGTGGCGTTGCCCAGCTCCGCCGCGCAACGGAGCGTCAGCTGCACCAGCTCGGGGTCGCTCAGCCGCCCGAGGATCTGCCACAGGCGCGGCGCGAGCCCGTGGGCCAGCAGCTCGTCGCCCCGGCCCTTCAGCAGCACACGGAGCGCGGCGAGGTCGGGCAGCTCCGCGAGCAGGCGGGCCGCCTCCAGCGCCGCGTCGGGATCGTCGCTCGCGCCGAGGGCCTCGGCCGCGGCCCGCGCCGCCTCGGCCCGCCGCGGATCCACGCCCGCCTCGAAGAAGAGGCCTCGCAGCACGTCGTGCATGCGGATGCGGCCCTCCGCGTGCTGCACGAGCCCACGCCGCTCGAGCTGCGCCATCGTCGCGTCGTCCGGGATGGGCGCGAAGCTCGCCACCAGCTCGGTCGGCATCGGCGCGCGCAGCACCGCGAGCCGCTCCAGGAAGGTGGCCGCGCGCGGGGGCAGCTCCGCCAGCAGCTCGTCACGGGACAGCTCGCGCGCGGTGTCCCCCATCGACACGAGCTGCTGCAGCATCCAGGGCGAGCCCGTGGCCGCCCGCACCGCGCGCCGCGCCGCGTCCGCCGACTTCGACGGCGCCATCGCCTCCGCGAGCATGAGCAGATCGCGATCCGCCATCGCGCCGAGCTCCAGGCTGTGCCGAGCCAGCGGCGGGATCGGGCGCCGGCTGGTCGCGATCCACCGGCTGTTGCGCGCGTAGGTCGCCAGCCGCGTCAGCAGCTCCTCGACGCCGTCCGCCTCGCCGTGGTGCACGTCGTCGAGGACCACGACGCGCGAGGAGGCCTCCGCGAGATCGATCGCGGCCGCGAGCATGGCGTCCGGCTCGCCTCGCAGCGCGTCGATGTCGAGGTCCGAGCCCTCCGCCGCCGCGAGGAGGCGCACCAGCTGGTAGCGGAGCTGGTCGACCGGCTCGTCGGGGGGCACGCCCACGTAGAGCGCCTGCCCCACCCGGTCGGCGTGGCTGGCGTGGAGGGTGGCCAGCACGAGCGCGGTCTTGCCGATCCCGCCGGGCCCCACCACGAGGGTCACGGGGCCGAGCGCGAGGGCCTCGTCGAGCCGCCGCGTCTCCTCCTCCCGCCCCAGGAACGGCCCTCCGGGGTTGGGCAATCGATGCTCGAGCGGCAGCGGTCGAGGGCGGCCGCTCTTTCGCCGCGCCATCGCCCGAGACTATCCGCCCCGGGCGTCAGCGCCAACGGACACGTAGCGCGAGGCTGTTCGGGGCGACCCGGACCGCGACCTCGGGATCATCCCCGCCGGGCGCGAGCGCGAGAGCGACGATCCACCCCGTGAGGCCCACGGCGCCGAGCACGCCGCCCGCCACGAAGAGGATGTTGGCCGCGGAGCCGAAGTCCTGCGCCTCGCCGAGGGCGATCGTGGCCAGGTCGTGGCTGCGCGCCTGACGGGCCTCGTCGAGGCGCAGCTCCGAGAGGATCCCCAGCGTCGCCGCCACGCCGAGGGTGGCCAGGGTGGCGACGGAGACCACGGCCGCGGTGACGACCCACGGCTCGGAGGGGTCGGTCGGCGGCGGAGCGGGCGGGGGCGGCGGGGGCCTGCGTCTCGCCTCTTCGGCCGCGTCCAGCTGCGCGCGCAGGGTGGCGAGGCGACGCTCGATCGCGCCTCGGTCCGGGGTGTCCGGCACCGCCTCGAGGAACGCCTCGTAGTTGTCGCGCGCCTCGGCCAGGTGCCCGAGCGCCTCGTGGGCGCGGGCCAGGTTGTAGAGGAGCACCGGCTCCGGATAGAGCCCGTACGCCTCGTCGAGGAGCTCGACCGCGTGGGCGAGGTCCCCCGCGTTGTAGGCGACCTCGGCCTCCTCGAAGAGCGCGGCCGAGCGGGCCATGTCCTCCGGCGTCGGCTCGGTCGCCTCCTGGGCGCGACTGATCGAGGCGGAGAGACACACGCACGTGAAAATCGCCGCAACCGTGCCTCGCCAGAGGCGGCCGTGATAGGGTTTCGTTTCGTTCGAGGAGTACATCTTGGCGTTAGCGGCTCCCAGCGGCGTGGAGAGCTCAGCGGCCCGGATCGGTCGCTATGAGGTGCTCGCACGGCTCGCGACCGGCGGAATGGCCGAGATCCTGTTGGGGCGCGTGCACGGGCCTAGCGGCTTCGAGCGGGCGGTCGTCATCAAGCGCATTCTGCCGCAATACGCGGAATTGCCGTCGTTCGTCTCGATGTTCCTCGACGAAGCGCGCATCGCGGCGCGCATCCACCACCCGAACGTGGTCCAGGTCCACGAGCTGGGGGAAGAGGACGGCGAGCTGTTCCTGGTCATGGAGTACTTGCAGGGCGAGAGCTCCGCGAGCTTGATGCGACGCATGAGCGCGCTCGGCAAGCCCATCGGCGCCGCGCTCTGCGCCCACATCATCGCCGAGGCCTGCGCGGGGCTGCACGCGGCGCACGAGCTGAAGGACGCCCGGGGCAACAGCGTCAACCTCGTGCACCGCGACATCTCGCCACAGAACCTCTTCGTCACCTACGACGGGGGCGTGAAGGTGCTCGACTTCGGCATCGCCAAGGCCGCCGACCGCATCTCGCAGACCGAGGCCGGCACCCTCAAGGGCAAGTTCGAGTACATGTCGCCCGAGCAGGCGGAGGGGCTGTCCCTCGATCGCCGCAGCGACATCTTCGCCCTGGGCGTGGTGCTCTACGAGCTGTCGACCGGCCGGCGCCTCTTCAAGCGGGGCACCGCCGTGGAGTCGCTCCGCGCGGTCCGCGAGGGGCACGTCATGGCGCCCAGCCAGGTGATCGAGGGCTACCCGCCGCGGCTCGAGGAGATCTGCCTCAAGGCCCTCTCCCACGCGCCCGAGGACCGCTACCCGACCGCCGCCGCCATGCGGCGTGACCTCGCGCTCCTCACCCGGGAGCTCGCCAAGGACAGCCTCCCCAGCGAGACCCTCGCGGCCACGATGCGCGAGCAGTTCGCGACGCGCATCGACGAGAAGAAGCGCCTGATGGAGTCGGTCAAGCGTGGCTCCAGTCTGGGCAAGGTCCCTTCCGCCGAGGTCGACATCGCGGTGGAGATCCCCGCGGTGGAGCTCGACGAGCGACCCACCCGCGAGCTGCCCTCCCCCGTCGCCACCGCGCCGGGCTCGAGCTCGTCCGGGCGCCGCTGGCTCTGGGTGGCGCTCGCGCTCGTGCCCGCGATCGCGGCCGGCGCCTGGTGGCTCTCGCAGGCTCCCGAGGCCGACGCTCGCCCCGCGCTCGTCGCCGCTCCACCCGTCACTCCCGACGTCACGCCCGAGGTCACGCCCGAGGTCGCCCCGACGCCCGAGCCCGGCGCCGTGGAGCCCGAGACCGTGCTCCTCCGCATCGAGAGCGTGCCCGCGGGCGCGTCCATCACGCTCGACGGCGAGCCCCGCGGCGAGACGCCGGCCGAGATCGACGTCCCGCGCGGCGACGAACAGCTCTCGCTCCGGCTCGAGCTCGAGGGCTACCGGCCGCTCGAGCGCGAGGTCCAGGCGCGCATGAGCCAGCTCCTGCAGCTCGACCTCGAGCGCGCACCCCGCCCCGGGCGCAGTCGACGCCGGGCCGAGCCCGAGACGCCCGCCCCCGAGCCGGAGCCCACGCGCCCGGTGTTCCGGCGCTTCGACTGACGGCGTCATCGAGCGGGGGCGCAGCCGATGCGCTCGGTGCTGACCACCACGTCGTCGAACGAGACGCGGTTCGCGTGCCCCTCGGCGTCGCTCTCGGTGATGTAGTGCTGCAACCGCACCCGGTTCAGCGCGAGGCGCTCGGTGGTCCGCCACATCATCCCGTCGACGCGGTGGGCGAGCTCGTCATCGATCCAGTACGCCATCTCGCCGTCGTGCGCGCCGGGGGTGTTCGCGCGCATGGTCATCTCGAAGCAGAACCACTCGCCGACCGGGAAGGCCACGGGCGGATCGGGCTCCTCGTGGTTGCCCCAGCAGCACTGCGGCTGCTCGTCGCAGGTGGGCAGCCCCTTGTCGGCGCACTCCGCGCAGATGCGGCCCACGTCCGCATAGCGGTCGCAGCGCGTGTCGCAGCGCATCTCGGGGTGGTAGGCGTAGAAGAACGACTCGTGGGTCCCCTCGCGGTGATCGACGGTGGTGCCCATCGCGAGCTCGCCGTTGGGCAGGCAGCCGGCCGTGCCGTGGTACCAGAAGTCGTCCGGCTGCGAGCCCCCGACGCTCAGGAAGTGGTGCACGTAGCGGTGGTCCTCCGCGAAGCGCACGTAGGCGCGGAAGTAGAGCTGGTCGTGGCTCTCGAGCCCGCAGCCGCTGGCCTGCTCTCCGTCGCAGTCCCACCAGTCGAGCGTCGCTCCGCGGTTCCCCGCGCTCGCCGCGGCGGGCAAGTACGCCGCCCAGCCGCCCGAGAACGGCTCCGCGTCCGACAGCGTGATGCGGCCCCGGTCGTCGCCCCCGATCGCGGCGACGAAGTCGGTCTGCCCCCACCACGCGTCCCAGTCGCCGTCGCCCGCCTCGAAGTCCTCGCAGAAGACCCACGCGGGGTCCGGATCGTCGCAGCTGGCCACGCGCCCGGGCCCCCCGTCGGTCGGCGGCGGCGGCGGCTCCTGCGCGTCCGGGGGATCCGTCACGCGCGCGTCGCCACGCGTCGCCGCGTCCATCGACGGCGTCTCCGCGTCGGGCGGCCCGAGCTCCGCGCCATCGCAGCCGAGGAGAAGGACGAGAGACGCGGCGAGACGATACGACATGACCCGAGCCTGCCGAACCAGCCCCCGCGGCACCACTAATCCCTCCTGATCCGGGTCGCGGCGAGGCGTGGTAGGCATGCGCATGCGCTCGGGGGCGAAGGGCGGAGGCGATGGACGGCCCGGCGGGCGACGCGCGCGCACCAACCTCGCGCCGCCGACCTCGCCCTTCGTCGGACGCGCGACCGAGCTCGCTCAGCTCGCAGAGCTCTTCGAGACGGCGCGCCTCGTGACGGTGCTCGGGCCCGGCGGCATGGGCAAGACGCGCCTCGCGATGCACCACGCCGAGGCACACCTGGCGAGCTACACCGGCCGCGGGGCGGGCGGCGTCTGGTTCGTCGACCTCTCGGACGCACGCGACGCATCGGGCGCGCTCGCGGCAGCGGCGGGCGTGCTCGGCGTGGAGCTGATGGGGCTGCTCTCCGAGGACGAGATCGCCGACGCCGTCGGACGCCGCGTCGCGCGACTCGGCCGCGTCCTGATCGTGCTCGACAATTTCGAGCGGGTGGTGACGGAGGCGGGCGCCGCCGTCGAGCGGTGGGCGCGGCTCGCGCCGAGCGCGCGCTTCCTCGTCACCTCGCGCGTGGTCCTTGGCGTCGAGGGCGAGCACACGCTCGCGCTGGGCCCGCTGTCGCGCGCCGACGCGACCGCGCTCTTCGTCGGGCGAGCGCGGCTCGTTCGGCCGGATGACGGTTCGGAGGACCGCGCGCTGGTCGGCGCCATCGTCGACGCGATCGACCGGATGCCGCTGGCCATCGAGCTGGCGGCGTCGCGGACCCGCGTGCTGTCGACGTCCGAGCTCCGGACGCGCCTCGACCGCCCGCTCGATGTCCTCCGTGGCGCGCGCACGGAGGAGCGCCACGGCTCCATGCGTCGCGCGATCCTGGACTCGGTCGAGCTGCTGTCGGAGGGCTCTCGGCGCGTCTTCCCGCTGGCCTCCACGCTGCGGAACGGCTTCACCCTCGAGGCGGCGGAGGCCGCTCTGGGCGGCCACGCCGTGCCCCTAGAAGACGTGCTCGACCGCGTCGACGAGCTCGTGCGCACGTCGCTCCTCCGGGTTCAGGTCGAGGGCGACGCCCCCGCGCGCTACGGGTTCTTCGAGACGATCCGCGACGTCGCCGAGGCGCTCGCGTCCGAGGACCCCGCGCGCGACGACGTCCTCCGGGCGCACTCGCGCTACTACGCGAGCGGGCTGGGGCGCGCGGCGCTCGACGACCTCGACAACCTCGCCCTCGCGCACGAGACCGCGGTGAATCAGGCGAAGGCGTCGGGCGACGGCGAGGCGGCGGGCCGCGCGGTGGCGATCGCGGTGGGCCTCGAGCCGCTCCTCTCCACGCGCGGTCTGTCTCGGCAACGCGCCTCTCTCTTCGACGAGACGCTCGCCGCCCTCGCCGCCACGGAGGCGGGCGACACGGAGGCGCTTGCGCGTGCGCACCTCGGCCGCGGCGTGGCGCGCCGCGAGCTCGGCGAGAGCGCCGCCGCCCGCGCCGACTTCGAAGAGGCCTCGCGGCTGGCGTCCGGGGCTGGCCTCGACGGCCTGAGCGCGCTGGCGCTGACGCGGCTGGCCAGCCTCGACGACCTGGCGGGCGACACCCGCGGCGCCCGCGCGCGCCTCGACGAGGCGCTGACCCTGCTCGCGCGCACCACGGAGGGCGACGTGCGGGCGCTCCGGGAGGCGGAGGCGCAGCTCATGCTCGGTCACGCGCACCGCCGCGAGGCCAGCCTGGCCGCGGCGGAAGCGGCGCTCGCTCGCGCGGCCGAGCGCTATCGCTGGCTGAATCACGACGAGGGGCTCGCGGCGACCACGTACGAGCTCGCGGTGGTCGACATGTTCGCGGGTCGCCGCGACGCAGCCCACGCCCGCTTCGAGGAGGGGCTGGCCGTCGCGCGGCGCGGGGGCGTGCGGATCCTGGAGGGCGCGCTGATCACGGCGCGAGGCTGTCTGCTCGCCGAGGAGGGGAAGCTGCAGGCGGCGCTCGAACACCACGCCGAGGCCGCGCGCATCTTCCGCGACCTGGGCAGCCGTTACCGCGAGGCGAGCGCTCTCCATTACCTCGCCACGACCTACGTCGAGCGAGGCGAGCCGACCGAGGCGCTGGAGGTGCTCGACCAGGCGCGGCGCCGGCTGCAGGGGGTGGGCGCGCCCCGCTACGAGGCGCTGATGGCGGCCTGCGCGGCGAGCGCGCTCGCGATGCTCGGGAGACACGAAGAAGCCGCCGACGCGATCGCCCGCGCCGAAGCCGCGCTGGCCAGGGTCCCGAACGAGCCGTCGCTCGCCACCGCGGTCGCCGCCCACGGTCTCGTCGTGCAGACTCGCGCGGGGAGGCGACCGGCCAACGAGGCTGTCGCCGAGGCCCGGCCGCTCGTCGACGCCACGCCGACCGACGACACCCGCTTCGCGCTCCGCGCGCTCGAGGCCGCGACCCGCTCCACCGACGCGACCGGAGCCGCCGCGCTCCACGTGGCCGCCGACGGCGGCGCGTTCACGCTCCCCGGCGCCACCGAGCCGGTGACTCTCCCGAGCCGCTCGCCGCTCCGGCGCATCCTCGCGCACCTCGCGACCCTCCGCGTCGAGGCGCCGGGCGAGGTCGCCTCCATCGACGACGTCATCCGCGCCGGCTGGCCGGGCGAGAAGATCTTCGCCGAGGCCGCGCTCAACCGCGCATACGTCGCGATCGCCACCCTGCGGAAGAAGGGCCTCGCGGAGCTCCTCGTCCGCACCGACGGCGGCTACGCGATCTCGCAGGCGGTGGTCGTCCGCCGCGAGAGCGCAGGGATTAAGGCCCATTAAGCACCGCCGCAGTCCCGGGCACGTCACGACTCTCGTCATGACCCGATCCCTCACCGCACCTCGCCTCGGACCCTCGCTGGCCGCCCTCCTGCTGCTCGGGTGCGCGAGCTCGTTCTCGATCGAAGAAGCAGACGCGGGCCCCCCGCCCATCGACGCGGCCTGCGAGCTCGGTGAGGCGCTGCCGGCCGAGGTCGTCGGCCACTTCACGTTCGTCGAGCCCGGCTGCCGACGCGAAGGTCCTTGGCCGGGCGACGACTGGGTGATCCACGTCTTCTGGGTGGACTGGTGCGGTGACGCCGGCACCTTGACCCTCGACGGGCGAGATTCGACCGGCCGAGCGAGGCGAGTGGGAGACGGCTTCCGGTACGAGACGAGCGCCGGGCCGACCGGGAGGCCGTTCGCGTTCGAGTTCCGCGCCCTCGGCCGGGGGGATGATGGCGCGCCCGCGCTCGCGGTCGAGTCCGTGGCGGGCGCTCCGTCGTACTTCACGTGGGGCCTGAGGATCGGCGACCCCGACGGCGACACCGACCCCAGCGAGGTCCCGGTCGTGCGGGCCTGCGCGGAGCGAGAGTCCTGGAGCGCCCACGAGCTCACCCGCTCCGGCGCGGGTCGACGCCTCGGGCAGGGAGAGGCGACGCTCGTCGGCCTCGCCGCGAGCCGGGTCGAGATGAGCGTGGAACGCCCGGGAGAGATCCAGATCCGCGATCCCCGGCTGATGGGGCTCCCGGGCGAGGCGCGCTTCCATTCCCGCGTGCGCGACTGGGACGCAGCCGCCGGGGTGGGGCGCTTCGGCTGGCCGCTGCAGGCCTGCACCGAGCTCGACGGGCAGGTGGAGGTGGAGTGGAACGGAGCGCGGCTCGTGACCCGGGTCGACTGGCTGGTGCGCGACACCGAAGACCTGGACCGCGACGGCGATCGTGAGGAGCTCCTCGTTCGTCGAACGCGAACCGAGTCGCGCCCGGAGGCGTGCCCCTGACGAGTTGCGATGGGCGACGCGGACACGCGGGGCGCGGCCGCGGTCCGTCGCGGTAAGCCCACGACAGCGGCCGGAGGGAGGGCGACGTGGGAGCCTCGCTCCATGACTCGTCTCGCCATCGCCCTCACGCTCGTCCTGGTCGCCTGCGAGAGCCCGGCGGAGTCCCCGGAGGACGCCGCGCTCCCGCCCCGGGACGCGCGCGCCGACGCGGGGCGAGCCGAGGACGCGGCCGTGCCCGACACCGGAGCAGAGGACGCGAGCGCGCCCGGCCCGCGGGCGGAGGGCGTGACGGGGACGTTGGCGGACGGAGAGGTGGTCACCATCGCGTGGGACGGTGAGCGCGGCTTCGGAGACCTCGGCCCCGACGTGCTGATCTTCGATCGCTTCGAGGGGGCTCCGGGCGAGGAGATCCCCCCCGAGAGCCCCGACGTGGGCGCGTGGTCGGGTGCGGGCGGCAACCCTGCGCTCTTCAGCGACGAGACGGCGCGCTCCGGCTCCACCGCGATGCTCGCGTACGACGGGAGCGCCGGGGGGATGCGCCAGCTTCGCCTCGGGTTCGAGCCGCGGAGCGAGCTCTTCCTCTCGTTCTGGGTCGCGCTGCCCGAGGGCTCCCGGTTCCCGGGCGGGGGCCACCTCCCGAGCGGCTTCAGCATGGACAGCTCGTGGAAGTTCACGTGGGTCTTCGACGGCGCCGACGGCTACGGCCACGACGGCCGCTACGATCAGTGCATCCCGACCCACACCGGTCGGGGCGCCTTCGCCCTCGGCGGCAACGACGGCAACTGGAGCTGGCTGTCGAACGACTGGTTCGGGTGGTCGACCTGGACCCGGATCACCGTCCGCGGCCGCCCCGGAGCGGCGCCCAGCGTCGACGACGGCGAGGGGTTCTTCCAGACCGTCTCCGCGCTCGGCCACCAGCGGCGCGAGCTCGACGACCGCCCGATGTACCAGGGCGGCACCGAGCAGTTCGACCACCTGAACGTGCCCGGGTGGATCCGCACGGGAGGCGACGATTCCGTGCGCCCGCACTACGACGACCTCTACTTCGCCGCCGGGCCCGGAGCCGCCGCGCGCGTGGAGCTCGGCGACGCCGAGGACTACGCGTCGTGCACGAACCTGGTCATGGCGGTGCCGCTGCGCTGGACGGACACCGAGCTCGAGGTCCGGCTCCACGGCAACCGCGACATGGCCAGCTTCGACAGCGCCTGGATCCACATCCACGACGCCGACGATCGCCCCGTCGGCGCGCCTCGCGCCATCCGGTGAGCGTTCACTGGCTTCGAGAGCGGGGGGAGGGGGGGAGCGTCACGCGTCGTTTGTACCTCCGGCCGACCTGCGTGCCGAGGCGGCGAGCGCTTGCGGGGCCCCGACCTGCGGGGCAGGGTCGCGCTCGAGGAGGTGAGCATGGCCCGAGTGACCGGCATCGGCGGCGTATTCTTCAAGGCGCGAGACCCCAAGGCGCTCGCGCAGTGGTACGTGACGCACCTCGGCGTGAAGCTCGAGGACTGGGGCGGCGTGATCTTCGACTGGGAGGCCGATCAGAAGGCGCAGTCGGCGAAGGGCGTGACCGTCTGGCACCTCGCGGACGCCGACGGCGACTGGTTCGCGCCGAGCACCTCGCAGGTGATGATCAACTATCGCGTCGACGATCTGGCGGGCCTGCTCGAGCAGCTCGCGGCGGCGGGCATCGAGCCGGTCAAGGGCCCCGACGACGAGTTCAACGGCCGCTTCGCGTGGGTCATGGACCCCGAGGGCAACAAGGTCGAGCTCTGGGAGCCCCGAGACCCCGCCTGAGGCGGGTGCGAGTTTGACGATTGAATAGGATCGTCCCCGAAGTTTGGTCCCCGCAGTCGGGACAGAGGGAAGCAGGAGACATGGGACAGCTCAGCGTCGTCACGGGAGGAGGAGGCTTCGTCGGCCGCCACCTGGTCGCCTCGCTCGTCGAGCGTGGAGACGAGGTGCGGGTGCTCGACATCGTGGAGCCGGAGGGGCTCGACGCCGAGTTCCGGAAGGTCGACATCACCGACGCCGCGGCGGTGCGCGACGCGCTCGAGGGCGCGGAGTGTGTCTTCCACAACGCGAGCCTCGTGCACACCAAGCACAACCGCGCGGAGCTCGTGCAGCGGGTGAACCTCGACGGCACGCGCCACGTGCTCGAGGCGTGTCGGGCGCACGGTGTGCCGAAGCTCGTCTACGTGTCGAGCGGCAGCGTGGTCTACGACGGCCAGGACATCGAGGACGGCGACGAGTCGCTGCCCTACGCGGAGACGAACCAGGCGCCCTACGCGCACAGCAAGGTGCAGGCGGAGAAGCTGGTGCTCGCGTCCAACGGAGAGGGCGGCGTGGCCACCACGGCGCTGCGGCCGCACGTGATCTTCGGGCCGCACGACTCGCGCTTCCTCCCCGCGGTGCTCGCGCACGCCAAGAGCGGGCGGCTGCGCTACCAGGTCGGCCGCGGGACCTGGCTGAGCGACTACACCTACGTGCAGAACCTCGTCGACGCGCTGCTCCTCGCCGACGAGCGCCTCGCGCCCGACTCGCCCGTCGCGGGCACGCCGTACTTCATCACCAACGGCGAGCCGATGCCCTTCTGGGACTTCGTCCGGAGCGTGCTCGACCGGCTCGGGCTGCCTCCGCTGCGCGGCAAGATCCCGCACCAGATCGTGTACGCGATCGCGGCCGTGAAGGAGGGCTTCGACACCCTGCGCGGCGGCACGATCAACGCCGAGGACGGGCTGACGCGCTTCGCCATCCGCTACATGTGCACCCACCACTACTTCAGCATCGACCGCGCGCGGCGTGACCTCGGCTACGAGCCGAAGGTGTCGATCGCGGACGGCATCGAGCTGACCTGCCAGCACCTGCAGGACACGGGCGCGATCTGAGATGGAGCTGTCCGGCCGAGCCATCGCCGTGACCGGCGCGAGCGGCATGGTCGGCCGCTACCTCGTCCGTGCCTTGGCCGATCGCGGCGCGCGCGTGGTCGCCGTCGTGCGCAGCCCAGAGAAGATGGCGCGGACCGGCCTGCCCGCCGAGGCGCGGCGCGCCGACCTCGCCGACGTGGACGCGCTGACGGCCGCCTTCGACGGCTGCGACGCCGTCTTCTCCAACGCGGGGGTGGTCTCGATCGGCGGGCAGAGCCGCGAGGCGCTGATGCGGTCCAACCTGGAGGGCACGCGCAACGTCTTCGAGGCCATGCGGCGCGCGGGCGTGCGGCGCGCCGTGATGACCTCGTCCGTGACCGTCTACGAGCCGCAGCGCGGCCACGTCTACGCAGAGGACGCCCCGCTCTTGTCCGAGTCGGCCCGGGTCTCGCGGCCGCTGTACTACGCGCTGAGCAAGGCGCTCGCCGAGCGCGAGGCGCGGCGCCTCTCCGACGCGAACGGCATCGATCTCAGCGTGGCCCGCCCCTCCGGGATCTACGGGCTCCACGATCGAGCGGGCTTCACGATGTGGCTCCATCGCTTCGCCGCGGTGCCGCTCGTGACCGTGTTCCCCACGCACCTCTACATGCCCAACGTCTACGCGGGAGACCTCGCCGAGGCGATGGTGCGCATGCTCGAGCGGCCGGCCGCGTCGGGCCGCGCCTACAACATCTCGGGTGATCGAGATGTCTCATTCTGGGCCATGCTCCAGGCCTACCGCCGCGCGGGCTGGCCCGCGCCGAGGCTGGTCGTGCCGATTCCCGTGCCGTTCCGGCGCGTCTACGCGACCGACCGCGCGCGCGACGACCTCGACTTCGAGAACCGACCGCCCCTCGACGCGTTCACCGAGATGCGCGCCCAGCGCGTCGGCTGATCTTTCCGTCGCGACGAGCCGGCAGCTCGAAAATCGTCGCGACGGCCTCCGACCGTTGCGGATTTCTGGCCCGAGCCGCTCAAGCCCGGCCGGTCGATGCCGTTGGCGGAAGCTACGATGACAATTCGACCAGTCTTTCTGCCCTCCGGCGCGCTCGCGCTGGGGCTCTGTGCCGCCCTGCTCTTCGCCGCCCCCGCGTCCGCGCAAGACGAGGGGCCCGCAAATGAGTTGACGGCGCCGGGGCTCGACTCGACGGCGCTCGCGCTCTTCGACGCCTCGGTCGCGTTCCAGGAGGGCCGCTACGAGAGCTCGGTGGCCCACTTCCGCCGCGCCCACGCGCTGAGCGCCCGCCCCGAGCTGCTCTATCGCATCGGCTCCGCGGCGGACCGCGCCGGCATGCACGAGGTCGCCCTCGACGCCTACCGTCGATACCTCGCCGAGGCCCCGGAGAGCGCTCTCCACGAGCGCGCGCGGGAGCGCCTGGCGGTTCTCGAGCAGCAACGAACCGGCGACCCACGCACGAGGCGAGCGCCGGAGCAACGGGCCGCCGCACCGCGCGCCGTGGAGCCGCCCGCGCCGCCTGCCCCGTCCAGCCCGGACCGAACGGGCACCGAGCAGCCCCGCCCCGCTCGAGCGACCCCGGAGCGAGCGGCGAGCCACGCGCCTCCTACGACCGGGCCGGCCTGAGGCGCGATCAGCTCGGACCCCGTTCGACCACAGCGTGGATCCACGGGGGACGACCCTCGTCGTTCATCATATCCGCGAGCCGCGCGTCGGCAGCTCGCTCGGCCGCAAGCTCAGAACACGGCCGGCTGAGTCGCGCCGTGCAGCGCGGCCAGCCCCCGCTCCTGGCGCTCGGTCAGGGCGCGCACCATCAGGATGGCGAGCGCCGCACTCCCGATCGCCACGACGCTCTGCACCATCGACATGAGGGTCGCGTTCTCGAGCCCGGACACCGTGTCGGTGTTGGAGAGCCTGAACACGACTTGACCGAGGATGTTGCTCCCCACCCAGGCGATCCACCAGATCGTCACGAGCGGCGGGACCTCTTTGAACGTCACGTCTTCGTCATCGGTCGCCGGCATGTCCTTGCGAAAGATCTCCTTCGTCATCTGGTAGGGCCAGAACAGCGAGGCGATCGGGATGAACCAGACCCCGACGGCCCACCCCGAGGTGCGCTCCCGCATGTGCCCGAGCGCCTCGACGTTGGAGTACGCGCGGTGGAACCACATCAGGAAGACGATCGCGGTGACCAGGAACAGCGCCGTGCCGCCGAAACCCAGGAGCATCTCTCGCAGGTCGTTGGCCTCGAGCTCCGCCTGGGTGAAGTCCCCCACGTGCATGCGCTCGAGGAGGCCGAGCTGCATGGAGCCGGATCCGATGGAGACGGCATCCCAGAGCACGTTGAGCCCGAGCAGGGCGACGGTGGCTTTGCCGAGAGACTCGAGCGACTTGGCTTCGGTCATGGAGACAGCATGCCACAACGCTCGCGAACCGGTCCTTCGAGATCCGGCGACAGGAACATCCCGCCGAGTGGTACGTTGACGGGCCATGGGGGCAGTCAAGTGTGAGCGCTGCGGACGTGTGGCGCAGGAGCGAACGGACGAGCGGTTCTTCTGCGAGCCCTGCGGGGTCTTCCTCGCGGCGCCCACCTGGTTCTTCACCTCCAAGAGCGAGGCGCCCTCGGCCAGCTATCGCGACCAGGCGGGAGAGCCCGTCTTCCGCCTCGAGCACCGCTACCACGCGGACCGAAAGGTGAGGCTTCGCAAGGTCGCGGGGGCGTGCCTCGGCGGCGCTTCGCTGTTCGGTGCGCTGGGCTTGCTCACCGGTGGGGAGATGATCTGCTTCCTCCTGTGGGGGTTCCTCGCCGCGATGCTGCTGTCCGCCGCGGTGCTCTCCTTCGGCGGCTCGTTGGTCGGGCGCGACGGTCGCACTCGAGTGCGCGTCGCCGATGGAGAGCTGCGGGCGGGGCGACGTCGAGTCCGGATCGACGACGTGGAGGCGCTCGAGGTGAAGCCGTCGACCGGCGGCGAACACACCCTCGTCGCGCGCACCGCGTCGGGGGAGGTGACGCTCGTGCCGCACTTGCAGGACGACGTCACGGCCGAGGAGGTGCGCGTCGCCCTCGCCGATGAACTGGAGCGCCGCCGGAGGCGCGCCTGAAGAAGGCTGTCGCGGGCACGGCGCATGCACCGCCATGAAGCGTGCGCACGCTCTCGACCCTGGCCCTGTTCTCGGTCCTGCTGCTGCCGGCCTGTGAGCGCTGGCGTTCGCGGCGGGCTCCGGCGGACGAGCAGAGCGCGGAGTCGCCCCGGGACCAGCCGGCCTCGCGCTATCCGCTCGACGCGCACAGCCGCCGCGTCCCCGAAGAGGGCCCGCTGGAGTGCCCGGAGATCGACCTGGTGCACCACCGTGGCGGGGAGATCTCGTACGGGCGGGGCGTTCGTGTCGCGCCCGCCTTTCGGGAGAAGCTGGAGCGCTTCGAGCAGATCGCGGCCGAGGTCGGGGAGGAGGTCCTGCTCCGACCTCCCGAGAGCGTGCGCCACTTCGGCGCCTTCGTGTGTCGGCGGGTGCGCGGGCGGCCCTACCGCATGAGCGAGCACGGCCTCGGCAATGGCATCGACGTCTCCGGCTTCCGCTTCGGCCCCGCGCCGCGCGAGGCCCGCGACAGGCTCCCCCGCCGGCTCTGGTGGCGCACCACCGTGAGCGTGCTCGACCACTGGGCCGCCGCGGACGACGAGACGAAGGACGAGGCCGACGTCCTGAAGTCACGGTTCCTCCGCGAGCTGACCCGGCGCCTCGCAGAGGAGGACGTGTTCCGCGGCATGCTCGGCCCCGCGCACCCACGGCACCGGAACCACTTCCACTTCGACTACGGTCCCTGGCGCTACCGGATCCTGTAGACGCTCACTCGAGCGCGTGGAGCAGGCGGGTGAGCCGCTTCTTCTCCAGGCCGACGCTCCGTGCGTGGAGCCGCTCCAGGGCGTCGCGCGAGGCGCGCGCTGCGGGGCCGACGCGCTCGATCGCCTGCACGGCAAGGTGCCGGAGTTCACGGTCGCCGAGCGCCTCCTCGATCGTCGGCCGCGCGCGCTCGAAGTCGAGCCCGGCCAGGACCGACGCCACCCTCATTCGCTCGCGCAGCGAGTCGGCCTCCGCGAGCAGGTCGTCGAGCGCGGCGGTCAACGGAGCGGCGCGCGGGCCGAGCGCCGAGACGAGCCGCGCGTGCTGACGCAGCGCGTCGAGGCTGTCGAGCCGCTCGGCCAACCGCTCGCAGAGCCAGGCCACCTCCGCGTCGGATGGGCGTCGGAGACTGTCGAGCGCCCACCACGCGGCGCGCGAGGGGGGGCCGTCGGAGAGCAGCATCGCGAGCAGGCGCGCGCGGAACGGGGCGCCTGCGGTCGGCAGCGCGGCGAAGGCGAGCCCGGCGTCCATGTCCCCGGTCTCGATGCGGCGAAACAGGACGTCGGCGACGCCGGGGTCGTCGTACTCTGCGGCTGCCCGGAGGACGTCGGCGTGACCGCCGCTCTCGATGCGCGCCAGGAGCTGCGGCAGGTCTTCGGGGAGGAGCGCCGGGCCGACGGCCCGGAACGCCCTCGCGGCCTCCCGCTCGTGAGCCCGTCCGAGCAGGAGCAGCGCCGCCTCCCGGGAGCCCCGATGCAGGCCGAGCTCACGGATGGCGTCCTCTCGCTCCGCTCGGTTGCCGTCCTGGAGCGCGTGTCGGAGCGCGTCGAGCACGTCGTGGGGCGCGGAGTCACCGCGACGCTGGGCGAGCTCGACCTCGAGCACGCGGCGCAGGCGGGGGTCGTGACCAGCATCGACCACGCCCTGCACGGCCGCCAGCTCCCGATCGTCGAGCGCGGCGAGATGGTCCGTGACGAGCTCGTAGAGCACGCGGCGGGCCCCCCCTCCGCCGCCATTCAGGCAGCGCTCCGCGACCGGGAGCACCGCCGCTCGACCTAGCGGCTTCAGCTTCTCGGCCGCGAGGTGGCGGATCGGCAGGTCCTCGTGATGCACGTAGAGGTACTCCACCATCATGACGCGGTGCGAGCCGCCGTCGTCGAGGGCCCGCGCGAGCAGCCCGAGCACCTTCGGATCGAGCATCCGCCCCTCGAGCACCCTGCCCCTGGAGTCGCGGACCTGGACGCGCTCGATCGCCTCGTATCGCGCTGCCGCGTCGCCCTCTCGAAGCACGCGCTCGAGCTCGTCGAAGGTGATGCCGGCCCCCATGCGTTTTCGTAGCACGACACCGACGCGGGCCGGCGGCGCTCGCGCGGTCGAGCTCCCCTGTCACGTCCTTTTCTTCTGGCATACGATGCTCGATGTGCGCGAGGCGACTTGCATCCTGGTGCTCGCGGTCGCCTGCTCGGCCGCGCCCCTCGAGCCCGCTCGAGAGCCCCGGACTCCGCCCCCTTCGCCACCGGTGCGCGCGTCCGCGCCCGAGCTCGTGCTCCAGGGCGGACACGTGGGATGGATCCACGCGCTCGCTCTCTCTTCGCGCGGCGACCGCGCGGCGCTCCTGAGCCTCGACCACCCGGACTTCGGCCAGACGCTCTCGTCCCCCATCCCGTTCGCCACGCTCTCGGTGGTGGACGTCCCTTCGGGCGTGACCCGAGCCGCGTGGCGCGTCCCCGCCCCGGAGCGGTCCGGTGGCGCGACGGTGCGCTTCGGCGGCGGCGACCGGCTGCTCACCGTCGACGGCCGCGTCGCGCGCGCGGTGCGGCTCACGGACGGGCTCACCCGCGTCTTCGACTTCGGGGAGCCCGCCCTCCCGCGTGACCTCGCGAGCGCCGTCGTCTGGCGGCCCGATGCGGTGGAGCATCGAACCGCCCGGGGCAAGACGCTCTGGTCGTCGTCGGTCGAAGCCTTCGATCTCTCGCTCGACCGCGAAGGGGCGCTGAGGCTTCGGGTGGGGAGCACGCTGCTCGGGCTCGACGCGTGGGGTTGCAAGACATCCTCCGTCGCGGTCTCGGAGGAGACGGACGCTCGAGCGGTGCTGGCGAGGAGCCTGGACGGCCGCTGGTCGGTCGAGCGAAGCAACCATGGGCACGAGCTGCTCGAGGGCCCGACCGCCCGAGCGAGCCTCTCCGACGCGACGAGCGTCGACGACGACGCGCTCTTCGTCGAGCCGTCGTTCGCCTTCTCTCCCATCGACGACCGGCTGTGGGCCTGTCGTGTGATCAGGCCAGAGGAGGACGGCGAGGCGCGGGTTCGCTGCTGGGAGCTCGACCGGGCGGGGCACTCCGTCAGGCACTTCGATGTCCACCCTGAGCGTGAGCTCGACCGCGACGACCGAACCCTCGGGGCGCACCTCGTGATCGCAGGGAGCGGGCACCTGGTGATCGCGGCCTCGCGGTCGGCCTGGATCACGACGCCGACGGGCGAGGTCGTCCATTCGCTGGAGGACGAGGAGCTCGAGGTCCTGGTGAGAGGCGCGATGGAGACGGATGACGGCTCGATCGCGCTGTCCTCCGCCGTGGCCCTCGGGTGGTGGGGCCCATCGGGCGCCGGGGCGTCGCTCTGCCCGGATCTACCGGACCGCGAAGCACGTCTCCGCCGCGTGGACGGCGTCCCGACGGCGTTCGCGTGGCGCTTCGTCTGTCCGCTGGGAGAGCCCGCCACGATGGCGGGACCCATGCACGCCGTCTCGCCCGACGGACACGGCCGCGTCGTGAGCGAGGAGGACTCGTTCGCTGGCGAGGTGGCGACGCTGGCCCGAGGCGGCCGCGTCACGCCGCTCGAGGGGACCGACGACGTGTGCTCGTTCGACGGCTGCTACCCGCGAGCGCGCTTCTCGCCCGACGGTCGATGGCTCCTGCTCGACGGCGCGCTCTTCGACGCGCACACGGGGCGCCGGATCCGGGCGCTCTCGGCCAGCGAGACCGTCGACCGCGCGTGGCGTCGCACCGTCCGCATCGTCGAGCGCGGAGGAGCTCTCCACGCCGTGGTGTTCGACCTTCTCGAGGCGGAGGTCGAGCTGGCCGCGCACGCGCTCGGGAGCCCCGAAGCCTTCTACCGCGCGGAGGCGCGAGTGCTCGTCGTCCGAGAGAGAGGCACACGCCTGGTGTTCTCGCTCGCCGACCACGATCCCTCCCGGCCGTGGTGGAGCCTCCTGGCGGATGCGGTGGTGACGAGGGACGGTGGGCGCCTGACGGTGACCTGGCTCGACGACGGCGAGACGAGCGTCGAGCGCGTACCCGTCGGAGCCCCGATCGCGGTGGACCCGGAGCGCGGCCGGCTCGCGTGGTGCGACCTCGATGAGCTGAAGGTCTGGCGCCTCGGCGAGTCGCCTGCCCGATCCCTCGGCTCGTGCGCCGGTCGCGCCGTCCACGTGGGCGAGCGCTACGTGGTGACCGCCGACGGCTCGCGGGCTCGCGTCACCCGGCTCGACGACGGTCGTGGGCTGTGGGTTCGCACGGTCATCCGCCCCCGCCACCACGCGTGGACGATCGCCGAGGACGACGCGGGACGTTTCTGGATCGACCCCGCGCGCATGGCCCACGTACGGCGCCGCGCAGCGGGCCCTCTGCTCGACGCGGCGGTCTCCGAGGTGACGGTGCACACCGAGGGCTACGATCCCGAGCTCGTGCGGCGCTTCTTCGCCCCCTGAGGGCGAGCGGCCGGCGGAGCCGAAGCTGAGCGAGGAGCCGCTCAGCGAGACCACATGAGCGGGTACGCGAGAGCTTCGTGCCGCTCCGGGGGACGCACCCACGTGGGGGTCGGCGGGCATGCACCGTACTCCGCCAGCTCTTCGCGCACGCAGCCCCCGATCGACACGCCCCGCAGCGCCAGCCGCAGCGCTTGCTCGGCCGTCGTCTCGGCCCCCACGTGGGGGCGCGCCTCGTCCACGAGTCGACGCGCCTCCCTCTCCTTGAAGCTCAGCGCCTTCAGCATCTGAAACACCTCGGCCAGGACGTGCGCCTTCTTCGGCTCCACCTTTGGCGAGCCGTAGGCGGACCCATCTGGGTGCTCGAAGATGAAGCCCGCGGACCAGGTGCCGCGGATGACGATCTTCCCTTCGTGCGCGATCCGGTGATGGGTCGAGCACAAGAGAATGAGCCGCTCGGGATCGTGGCTGCCGCCCTCGGACTTGGGGTCGCAGTGGTGCACGTCGCAGCTCGTGTTCTTGCACCCCGGCACCGCGCAGACGCCGCCGTGCCGACGCACCACCGCGCGGCGCACCGCGGGCGGGATCACCTGGCTCGCCCGCTCGTAGCCGGCCGAGATGTCCACCCGGCCGATGACCTGCGCGTCGCACTCGGCTACCTCGACCACTTCGGGCCCGACGGGGACCTGCTCGCCGCTCGCGTCCTGGGTGGCGGCCTTGCAGCACTCGCACACCGTCAGCGCGATCTGGTGCCGGCTCCGCGTCTCGTCCGCCCCGCCTCCGCCCGAGAGCGCGGTCGAGGCGAGCAGCTCGATGAACGCGTCGTCGTCGAGGTGCGTGCCGCCGCTCTCCGTGCGGAGCACGTCGCGCGCTTGCGCCAAGAGCGCGTACGCCGAGGGCGAGAGGTTCAAGGTCACCCGCTTGCGCTCGAGCTCGGGCCGCGTCGGATCGCTCGGCCGGTCGCCGGGCCTCTTGCCCGAGGTCATGCGCCCGATCTGCGACGCCGTCTTGCCGTCGGCGACCTCGAGCCACTCGGCTTCGGTCTCCGCGTCGGCCACCCGCGTCAGCTCGCGCACCGCGGAGTAGACGAGGTCACCCGCCGCGAAGGCGGCGCTGAGCTTCGGCAGCTCGTCGAGCCGCATCGCGACACGCACTCGCTCCTCGGTCGCGCGGCCCGAGCAGCCGAACCAGCGCTCGGCGTACTCCCGGAAGCTGGCGAATCCGTAGAGGTCGTGGACCTTCAGCCGGAAGCCGCAGAGGAACCACTGACAGAGCTCGAAGTCGCTCGCCGCGCGCAGGCGCCCGAGCTTCCTGAGAGTCTCGTCGGCTACCTGGCGAGAGGTGTCGGCCGACGGACCGTGTTCGATGAATGCCCCATGCAATTCACCTAGCACCAACCAGTACACTCGCCAACTGTTTTTGCGCATTCACTCGCAGATTCTACCGTTTGATTTGTTCTACATTATGACCTCTGGAAATAACTACTGATGAAGCAGCGAAGGTGACGTCGCGCAGTCACCATTCTTGCCGCGATGGCACCGCGCCGTGTTTCGAAGCTTGCGCTCATGAGAGCGACTCCTCGTTGAAGTGTCGACCCCTCTACGAGAAGACGCCAGGGACATCGTTCGAGGCGGCAATTCGAGCCCAGATGGGCGCAGAAACAGCTCCACGCGTCAAAATCGACGAAGCATGACTCTCAGCATCGATTTCCCGTCGAAATCGACGACTTTTCGATAGTCCTTCTCGAGTTATCGTCGAGATTGACGGTTCTCGGCTCTCTGTGACGATTTCTCGTCGAGATCGACGGAAACTTACTCTCCATGAGTTTCCTGGTCGAATCTGACGACTTCAGCGCGATGGAGGCGGCTGTCTTGCGCCTTGCTGATGCGATGACGGATCCGAACCCAGCGACGACGTGGCCAGCCCGGTGCCGTATGCTCCGCGCGATGGAACGCTGCCTTCGAACCATTGGCGACCGCTCACCCTGGAGCGCGCTCTCTTTCGTTGCGCTGTTGAACGGGTGCGCGGGCGCGCCCGCTCCCGTCGAGAGCGCGAGCGTGCAGCCCGTCTCGTCGCCCGGCGCCGATTCCGAGTCAGAGCCCGAGCCCGAGCCGCTCGTTGCGTCGACACCGACACCGACCGAGACCGACCAAGAGCGCGCCGCGGCCGCGCTCGAGCGCCTCGTCGAGGCCTGTCGCGCGGGAGAGTTCGACGCGGCGGCGGCCTGCATCGTGGACCGAGGCCCCGGAGCGCCGCCCTGGTCGCGCGCCACGGACGCCAGCGACCCTGCGGCGCGCCGCCAGGTCGAGGGCATCTGCGGCCGGATCGTCGGCGACCTGCGCGGCGGCGCCTACGAGCGGCTGGGCTATGAGAAGGCGCGACAGGGCGAGGGGCTCTGGCACGTGTGGCAGGTCCGCTACGCCGCGACCGGCGAAGAGGCGGTGTTCGCGTTCCTCGATATCGATGGCGTGATGCTGCTCGGCGACATCGACTGAAGTTCCTATCGCGTCGCGCGCCCGCCCTTCTGCGTGCGCCGCTCGCCCGTGCCCATGAGGTGATCCCACACGATCAGCGCCTCGCCGAAGTTGATCGACGCGTCGGCGTGGTGGCGGTTGTGGAAGGCGGAGGTGTTGAGCCCGACCCGCGGGAGGGTGGCCTCGACCAGCCGCGAGGCCACGCCGCAGTGGAGGTAGAGGTTCAAGCTGATGAAGCCCGCGACGAGCCCGAAGTACACGGGCGCGTAGTGGGGCGCCCACGGGAACGAGAGCAGCACGATGGGCCAGAACGTCAGGACGGACTCCACCGTCCCGACCGCGAACGAAGAGAACGACGTCGGGTCCTTGTAGCCGTGGTGGGCGCGGTGGAAGCGGAAGAGCCAGCGCGTGTGGAGGAGCCGGTGCTTCCAGTACAGCCACGCATCGAGCGCCAGGATGCCCAGCAGGTTGCCGAGCACGACCGGGACGAGACCGCCCGCCTCCTCGAGGGTCCACACGAGCCCCGTCGAGTGACCGGCCCAGAGCGACGACAGGGGCCAGGCGAGGAAGCAGGCGGCGACGAGCGCGGCCCCGAGCGTGTCCCGCGCGCCGCGCCAGGCGAAGCGGGCGAGGCGTCGCGGGCCCTGGAGCCGCTCCCCCGATCGCTCGGCGATCCACGTGACGAGCGCCGCGCCCGAGAGCACGACGCCCGCGATGCCCACGAAGCCCACCGCCAGCGCGACGTAGAAGCGCGCCGGGCCCGCCGGGCTCGCGAGCCCGGACGCCACCAGCGCCGCCAGGACTGCCCGCTCGATCCACCGTGCCGACGCCATGTTCCCCCCCCTTCGCCTTCGTTACACCGTGTAACGGAGTTCATGACACGTCTGCGCTTCCAGGGGAAGGGGGCAGATGCGGTAGCCTCGGGGCGCATGGCGCGGCGGCAGAAGAAGGCGCGGACCGCCCGGGTCCCGACCGCGGAGCGCCGCCGGCAGCTCATCGCCGAGGCGTCGCGGATCCTCGGCGAGGAGGGTCTCGAGAAGCTGCAGATCAGCGCGCTCGCGGAGCGGGCGGGGGTCTCGCGGCCGCTCGTCTACCGGCAGTTCCCGACCCGGCAAGCGCTGACGCGCGCGATCCTCGAGGACTTCACGTCGGCGATCGACGCGCGCTTCCACCAGGCGCTGCTCCGCACGCTTCCGGCCGCCGATCTCGAGAGCGTGACGACCGCGTTCGTCGAGGCGTGCTGCGACGTCATCGAAGACAAGGGCGCGGGGCCCTGGCTGCTCCTCGACGCGCGCGGGAGCGACCCCGAGGTCGCGCGCGTGGGCCGTGAGACGTTCAGCGGCCTGCTCGGCCCCTGGCAAGATCAGCTGCGAACCTTCACCGGCACCGACGCCAGGCGCGCGGCCAACGATCTCTGGATCATCGTCGCGGCCGGCCGCGCCGCGCTCGGCGGCTGGATCGACGGCACCCTCGAGCGGCCCGAGGCGGTCGCCGACGCCACGCGCGCCGTGACCGCCCTGCTGGCGGCCTTCCAGGACCGTGGGCGCTGAGGTCGCCCCGAGCGACCCCGTCGAGTTCGAATGTTCGAATAGGATCGTCCCCCCGCCCCACGCGCGCCATGACCCTGCTGGCGGCCTTCCAGGACCGAGGGCGCTGAGGTCGCCCCGAGCGACCCCACGCGCTCGGCTCACCAGCTCATGGGAACGGGCAGCTCGCTGTAGGGGCCAGGGTTGGAGAACGGCTGGGCCAGCGCGCCGAGCAGCCCGTCGCGGTTGTCGCCCCAGCAGCACACGTTGCCCTCCGCGAGCAGCGCGCAGGCGGTGTCTCGGCCCGACGTCATCACGTGGGTGGCCGGGCCCATGTAGCCGCGGAGCCGGGGCTCGCTGAGCTCGCGCGCCATGCTCTCGTGGCTGCCCCAGCACCAGGCGCCTCCCTGCACGTCGGCGGCGCAGGCGACGGTGTCGTTCAGGGACAGGCTCGTCACCGGCGGCAGGCCGACGACCTGCACGGGGGCGTCCATCTGCCCGAGGCCCTCGGGTCCGAGCGTGCCCATGCCGCCGTCGCCCCAGCACCAGACGGTTCCGTCCGAGAGGCGCGCGCAGGCCGCGGCGCGCCCGACCTCGACGGTGACGGCTGGCGCCGGGAGACCGTCGATGCGCTGTGGCCGGTCGGAGCGCACGAGCGCGCCCCAGCAGCTCACCCCGCCGTCCATGCGCACCGCGCAGCTGCTGTCGTGCCCCGCGCCCACCCAGCGCGCGCGGAGCCCGCGGACGCGCGCGGGCGCGGGGGCCATGTCGCGGCGCCGGTTGCCGATCTGCCCGGCGCCGTTGGCGCCCCAGCACGAAACCTGTCCGCGCGCGCTGACCGCGCAGCTGTGCTGTCGCCCGACGCCGAGCTGCGCGATGCCCCGCAGCCCCGTGACCTCCAGCGGAGCGCGGGTGAGCGTCCCCTGGGTGGGCGCGCCGATCTGACCGATCGTGTTGCCGCCCCAGCAGACCACGCGCCCACTCCGGAGGAGCGCGCACGAGTGCGATCCGCCCGCGCCCACGGTCTGCGCGTCGGCGACGTCCCGGACCTCTACCGGCGTGACCCGCCGCGCCGTCGTGCCGTCGCCGAGCTGCGACGCGTAGTTGGAGCCCCAGCAACGCACCGTCCCGTCGCCGAGCGCCACGCAGGCGTGCGCGTAGCCGACCGTCAGGCTGCTCGTCGGCTGCCCCTCCGGGCCGGGTCCCTCGCAGCGCGGCGGCGCCTGCGCCTCTGGCGGCGGCGCCGTGCCTGGGCGCAGGTCGTCCCGCACGCGCACCCGGATCACCACCTCGTCCGACGCACGCTGCACGATCTCGGTCCGCGTCCCGCAGGCCGAGAGCAGCGCGGCGAGCCCCAGCATCGTCCTCTTCATCGCCTTCACCACGGCACCAGGTACGGGTCGGGGATCTTGTTCGGACGCTCGAGCCCGACCTGGCCCGCGCTGTTCTCGCCCCAGCACCAGACGCGCGCGCCGTCGTGCGCGCACACGTGGTATTGACCGACCGCGATCCCGCGGATCCCGGTGAGCGGCAGGTAGGTCGGGCGCGTCCGGGCGGCGTAGGTTCCGTCCCCGAGCTGACCCGCGAGGTTGCTGCCCCAGCACGCCACCGTGCCCTCACCGGTCCGCGCGCAGTACCCGCTGCCGCCGGCCTGGACCTGCGCGGGGTCGTCGATTCCCTCGACGCGCCGGAGCGCCAGCACCGGGTCGCGAGACTGCATCCGACGGCTCCGCCCAGTCTCGCTCACGAATACTCGCCCCGCGCGGTCGACCACGAGCACCTCGTCTTCGTTCTCCGTCTTCATCGCGACCATCGCCGCGCCTTCGACGCCGAGCAGCCGGAAGGTCGGGCTCTCGGCGCGCTCGGTGGCGTAGTAGTTGTGGACCAGACCCCAGCACCGCAGCTCGCCTCGCTGCAGCAGCGCGCACCCCCGCTGCATGTTCCAGACGATCTCCACCGGCGCGTCGATGGGCACCCGCTGCGGGGTTCGCCACCTCGGGCCATACGGCGGGCGGACGTCGCCCCAGCAGAAGGCGCGCCCTCCCTCGTCGACCACGCAGCCGCGCCGATGGCCGAGCGCCACCTGGCGCACGTCCGCATAGACCAGCTGCAGCGGCCCCTCGGCGTCGTCGGGCAGACCGGTCGCGCCCCAGCACCAGACCCGGCCGTCCTCCTCCGCGCGGGCACAGGTCTGATCGGCCCCGGCCCACACCGCGTCCATGCGGGGCAGGCCCGGCACGCGGCCCGGGACCCAGGTGCGCTCGTCGCCCACCTCCCCGAGCTGCCCGTACTGGTTGGAGCCCCAGCAGTACACGCCTCCGTCCTCGGTCAGCGCGCAGCTGTGGTCGTACCCGGCGGCCAGCATGCGCGGCGGGGGGATCTGTGGCGGCGGCGGCGGCGGGGCCGGCGGCGGAGCGCAGCGCGCCCCCTGGCAGGGCACGTGGATCACGACGTCCGCTTCCGTCGGCGGCGCCTGCACGTACGCCGTGCGCGACCCGCAGCCGAGGAGCAACACCCACACGAGAGCTCGAAGCGTCTGCATGACCCGCTCATCGGAGCACGCCGCCGCCGGTTTCCGATGATCTCCATCTGGAGCGCGGGCTCGACACCGATGCATGCGCTCTACTCGTCCACGGAGCTCGGCGCGTCGTCGTCGACCGGCTCGTCCTCGCGCCCGAGGAGCTCCTCGGCGACCTGTCGGCCGACCGCGGCCGCGGCGCTCCCCGCGCCCACGAAGTAGAGGAAGAGCGTCTGGCTCGAGACGTCCGCCACGCCGTATGTGGGCGCGCCGAGGTCGGAGAACGGCGCGGTGGTCAGGCCTCGGCCGAAGCCGAACGCGCCCACCACGCCGATGGTGAAGTCGACGTCGTCGGTGATCACGCCGACCCCCAGCGTGGCGCCGATGACGTGGATGCGGTCCGGGCGGTACGAGGTCGGGGCGCCCTCGATGGGAGGCGCGGCGGAAAAGCTCGTGAACACGCCGGCCGAGATCGGCACGAGCCCCTCGATCACGCCGCGCCCACCGATCGCGAGATCGCCGACCCAGTCGGCGTGATAGCGGGTCGCGAGGAACCGGCCGAGGATGGCGGGGTCGTCGGGGTCGACACGCAGCCGCTCGATCGGGGCGCTCGCCGAGCCGAGGGGGCCCTCGAGGATCGCGTCGGCGTTGAGCATGAAGCTGTCGCTCGGGCGCCACGAGGCGCCGAGGCGCGCCTGGAATGGCAGCGGTGAGTCCGCCCCGATCTCGTCGCTGAAGAAGCGCGTGTCGATCGGCCCGCCGTCCATCGTCCCGGCGGCGGTGCCGCTCACCGTGGCGCGCCCTCCGAGCACCGCACCGGGCGGCTGGACCATCAGACCCAGCGAGAAGGTCGGGTCGATCTGCCAGAGCGCGCCGATCCGGAACACGAGCAGCTCGGCGCCGAGGTCGACCTGCGCAAACCTCGTGAACAGCGACCGCGCGCCTTCGGTCACGATCTCCTCCTCCTCGTGGCGAAAGCTCCGCACGGCGAGGAAGGCGCTGACGCCGATGCCGAGCTCGGGGATCGGGCTCAGCCCGTAGGACACGCCGTACCAGCGGGTGCGATCGACTCGATGGATCTGCACCGAGCGGGTCTCACCGCCCTCCTGCGACGCGGCGGTGAAGCGACGGTTGACGTTGTTGGGCGAGAACGTGGCGAACGCGAAGCCGTGTCGGACGACCGAGCCGTCGACCTGCACCGAGCCGCCGGCGTAGAACGGCACGCCGAGCGCGTCGCGATACTCGAGCGCCGTCGAGCTCGGGTCGAACGCGCCCAATCGGTACTCGTCGAGGATGCTGACCGAGAGGCTGACCCCGACGTTCCCGCGGTGGCCGACCGGCAACCCGCCCGGGTTGTAGTAGGCGGCCGACGCGTCGTCGGCGCGGCCGGTGTACGCGCCAGCCATGCCGACCGCCTCCTCGCCCACCGGGAACGCCTGACGGTTCATCTCCTGAGCGCGCGCCGGAGCGGCGACCAGGAGGACCATCGCGAGCCAGGCGGGGCGGTGCATGCGGGGATGCTATCTCGCCGCCGCGCGCCCCGCGTGATTCCCGCGGCCGCGCCCGTCGCGCTCAACCGCGGGTCGACTCCAACCCGAGCTCGCGTCGGAGGCGCCCGACGTCGAAGCGCTCGTCCGGCGGAGCGCCACTCTCGTGCCGCTCCATGTCGGCGAGGAGCGCCTGCACGCGCTGGCGCGTGCGCTTGCCCTGGACCGCCTCGAGCGGCGTCTTACCGTCGAGCGCCGGCAAGGGCTGGGAGCACCAGTCGGCGTAGTGCCGCTCCTTCATCTCCCGCAAGATCGCCGCTACCTCCTCGCGGTCGACGCCCTCCGGGAGCCCCGAGCCGCTCGGGTCGGGCTGAGGGAGCTCGTCCACCGGTCGAGCGTCGCGCTCGACGAAGCGCAGATGATCGAGCAGAGGCCCGAGCGCGGCACCCGCCGCGTCGGCGCGCTTCTCCGAGTTCGTCTCGACGACCAGCTCCGCGGCGCCGAGACGGAAGACCGCCATCGTCGTGTTGTCCCAGCCTCGGTGCATCGCGTTGCCGGGACGTGTCAGGTTCAGGACCGTCTCGCCGTCGTCCTCGCCGGCCTCGACCGCCCCCGGGAGCTCGGCGAGCGCGCGGAGGAGCGCCGCCCGCTGCTCCGGATCGAAGGAGTAGCGCTCGCGGACGAACAGGAGCGGATCCCCATCCGTGTTGCGGAGCTCGGGCGGCCGGCGCTGCCGAAAGCTCGCCTCCCATGTGTGGAGCAGCGCGAAGGCGACTCGGGGATCGCACATCTCGGCCGGCTTCAGGCGCGCGCGCGGGCGCATCCCCAGCGTCTCGTGGAGCGCTCGGCGAGCGAGCTCGTACAGCTCTTGGCCCTGCATCGCGCTCATGGGGCGCGGGTGAAGGCCGTTGAGCAAGCCGACCCCGTCGATCTCGACGACATGGGCGAGGATGTGATGACCCAGCCTGAGCGCTTCGCTCGCGCTCACCTCGTGAACCACCGTCTCCCGCTCCGTGAATCGGCAGCGCAGGGTCACGCTGATCCCCGGCCTCGACTCGAGCACTTCATGAATCGAGAAGAAGGCGTGCCGGTTCGCCTCGAGCCACTGCCGCTCCCGCGCGTCGAGCTTGCGCCCTTGGGCCTCGAGGTAGCGCGAGGCGATCGGGAGCCCGCCGTCGCGCATGGGCCGGACATGGAGCGCCCACGAGACCAGGAGCGGCACGTGGGGCTCGCTGTCGGGGCCGAGCTCGTAGGGGAAGTCCTCCATCGGTGGCGGTTCGTCCGGGAACGTCTTCTCGACCCAGCGGAGCGCCTTCCGCACGAGTCGCTCGTCCACGTCGTGCCAGTGGCTCTTGCGGCCGAGCGGCGTCACCCCGCCCGCGCCACAGCAGCGCTTGTGCTTCTTCCCGCTGCCGCAGGGGCAGGGGTCGTTCCGTCCGACCTTCGCCATGGAGACCTGCATGCCGCATGAGGCCCTGGTTGACCAGGGCTCACGCGAACGCAGGGTGCCGCTGCTCACGCGCGGCCGCGGTAGACCGAGTCGATGTGGAGCACGCGCTTCGGCTGACGCAGAAGCCGCCGCGTCGTGTGACCGTGCCGCAGCGCATGCGCGCCGACGCCCTCGAGCGACTGGTCGGGCCCGAGCGCGGCGATGAGTCGCGCGACGCTCGCCTCGGGGAGACCCGCGTTCGCGGCGTTCAGCAGACGGAGCGAGGGGTGACGCGCGAGCAAGCGCACGAGCGGCGTGACGTCCGGGTCGAGCCGATTGGCGCGCTCGCCCATGTCGCGCGTGCTCTTGTAGGTGCCGAGGTCGAGGTGGACCAGGGCGGGACACGCGCCGAGCAAGGCGTCGACCAGGGGATCGAGATCCGGACGCGACAGCCCGATCGCGCCCACGTCGAGCCGCTTCAGCCCGGCGAGCGCGCCCTGGCGGATCAAGCCCACGAGCGCCTCGAGGCCACGCTCGCCGAGCCGGTTCATCGACAGGTAGAGCGACGCGATGGACGACGGCGAGGGCCGCAGCATCCGCCCGAGGGCGTCCACGGCGGCCGGCCCGAGCGCGTTGGCGGACAGGTAGAGGTGACGCAGCCGCAGCGGACCGCCGTCGCGCTCGAACGCGCGGGCCATCGCCTCGACGCCCTCGTCGAACAGCCCCGTGTTGTGAACGTCCAGCAGCCGCAGCGACGCGCTGCGCGCGAGGAGCCGCCCCAGCGCGGGCGCGCCGTCGGGCCCGATGGGGTTGCGCTTGAGCCATAGCGCCTTCGCGTGCCGGCTCGACGCGAGCGCCTCGGCGATCACCGCGAGGTCGGCGGGGCCGATCGCGTTGCCGGCCAGATACCAGGTCTCGATCTCGCTCGCGGGGTCGGCCATCAGTCGTGCGAGCGCCTCTGCGCCGGCCGTCGAGTCACCGGCGCAGGCGACGTTGTTGCCGAGCAGGAAGTGACGCACGCGCTTGGAGCCCGGCCGATGCCGCGCCTGCGAGGCGACCGCCGCGCAGAGCGCTCCGACGTGATCGGGGCCGACGACCTGCTTGCAGAGATCCATCCGCTGGTCGGGGAAGTACGTGCCGCGCGGAAACGTCACCGGCAGCGCGGAGCGGGGGCTCGGCGACGCCAGGAAGGCGAAGAACGGCGCCAGCTCGCGCGCGGGCGAGACCTCCACCGGCATGGCGGCAGGGAACGCGACCGCGGCCGAGACCGGCGCGCCCTCGACGCACGGGACGGACCGACGCGAGGCGTGATCCACGGGCACCGCGCAGCGGCTGGGCTTGGGCGTGGTGACGGGGGGCGCGAGCGCGCGGAGCTTCCGCACGAGCGCCCGGAACCGATCCTGGCGCGACGCCGCCGCGTCGTCCGGGAAGAGCAGCCGCGCGACCTGTTGCGCCAGCGGATCGGTCATCAGCTGTCGATGCGAGCGAAACGGCAGCCGGTGTGCCGTGTCCGAGACGGCCCGCCCTGTCTGCGCCGACTGGGCGTCGTTGGCCAACAGGTTTGCGACCGTCCGCACGTACGCGCCCGTGTCGGTGACGTCGTCGAGCGCCGCGATCGACGGAGGCGCGGCCCGGTTCGGGAAGAAGCGCCGCGTGTCGATGGCGTAGAAGGCGTTGATCGTCGCCATGTCGTGCGCCGTGATGGTGCCGACCTTCGCGACGGCCTCCGCGAGCTCGCGCAGGTGATCGTCCCGCGTGCTCGACACCACGGGCTCGACGCCGAGCTGGTGGGCCCAGCGGACGAGCAGCGCCGCGGGCGACGCGTCGTAGGCCGCCGCGAGCGCGACGAGCGGCGCGAAGCCGAGCCGCTCACCGCGCGTCAGCAGGGTGTGGGCTTGCACGCGAATCGAGCGCGCGGCGCAGAAGGCGAGCAGTGGCTGCACCGGCCCGACGAACGGGTGCAGCTCCACCTGATCGACGACCGGCGGACGCAGCCCCATCTCGAGCAGCGCCTCGAGCTGCTCGACCGTGTGATTCGAGACGCCGATCTCGCGCGTGTGCCCCTCGTCCACGCACGCGTTCAGCGCGCGCCACATGATGGGCGGGAGCGGCCGGTGCAAGAGCACGCGGTCGAGCGGCCGGCCGAGCGAGCGCGCCGACGCGGCGATGGTCTCGACAGCGGGCTCGAAGCGCAGCTCGTCGAAGACCTTCGTCGTGACGTGGACGCGCTCGGTCGGGTGCGCGGCCTCGAAGTCGCGCACGGCCGCGAAGACCTCGGCTTCGTTCCGGTAGAGCGGCGCCGTGTCGACGCGCCGGACGCCGAGAGCGAGGGCGGCGCGCACGCGGGCCGCCGCGCTCGGGCCGTCGAGCCGGTAGGTGCCAAAGGTGATCGCGAAGGGCGCGTTGTCGGTCGATGGTGTCTCCATGGTCTTCTCCTCAGTCGTCTGCACGGACGGTGAAGTCGGATCCCGAACGCAAAGAGCCGCCCGAGGCAGGTGCCTGGGGCGGTCCGGCGAGGGATCCGAGCTCTCGTTTGGGTTGCTCTACCCGCGCCAGCCACGCACCACGGCACCTCGCCACGCGAAGTGGCGACCCGTCACGCGCTGACTGCATCGGCGGAAGAGCATCTACGAGACAGAGCCTGAGCCGAGTCGACGCAGCGCGCAAGGTCCCTGTCTCAGATCCTCGCGAGGAGCGCGGTTGGACTGGCGGTCGCGCAGAGGATAGTCATGCGAGCATGCGTCCACCGACCCGCGTCGCGCCCATGCTCCTGCTGCTGGCCGGCATCGGACTGCTCGGAGGCGCGCCATCGCTCACGGGCTTCCCCATGCTGGCCGCGATGCTCGCGGGTCTCGTCTCGGTCGTGGTCGGCGCCACGCTCGTGCACCGGCAGCGCCGCGGAGGTTGAGGGGTACCTGACGGTCAGTCGGTCTGATCGGTGACGGGAGCGCACGTCGAGATCGTCGGAGGCGCGGTGTCCACCACGGCGACGTCGTCGCCCGCGAGCCAGCGCACGACGGCGTCGTGGAAGGTCACCTCCGCGCCGTCCGCGGTCATGCTCGCGCTGAAGAACCAGTCGTCATTGGTCAACCCGACGTGCTGCTCACATCCGGGCCCGTAGACCGAGATGGGACGCGCGGTCGATTCGAGCCCGCCGCCCGCGGCGGCCGTCGAGAGCGCGCTCTGCACGCCCGTGGCGAAGGCGTCGAGGTCGAACCCGGCCGCGACGTACGAGTCGCTGATGGCGCGGTCCGCGAGCGACATGCGGAGGAAGAGGGGGGCCTCCGTGACGTGGTTCGCGAGCACGTAGCCGGACCACTCGCAGCGCCACGGGTCGGTCGGGTGCATGGCGACGCAGCTCTCGTCGTGGTTCGTGTTCGAGTAGCGCTCGGTGAGGTCGAAGCGCGCTCGGCGCCCCGCGAGCAAGGCGTCGAGCGCGGCCCCCGCGGGGAGCTCGCTGTCGGTGGGACCGAAGTTGGCGTCGCACACGAGCGCCGGGCTGACGCCGAGGGCCCGCATCCGTGCGGCGAAGCGGTCCGCGGTGTTCGCCACGCCCTGACATCCGCCCGACGTCCCCGTCCACAGCGCGGTGCCCCCGCCCCCGAGCGCGGGCAGCGTGACGGCTCCGTCATCCGAGCTCGCTCCCTCCTCGAGGGCGTCGAGCGCCGCGTCGACGATCGCGTCGCCCTGGAAGTGGAGCCGGAACCGAGGCACGTCGCCCTCGGCCGCGACCACGGCGTCGGGCGCGCGGCCGGCCCAGTTGTCGGAGCTGCAGTAGTAGAGGAAGACCTGGTTCGCGTCGCCCAGGGCGTTCTCCGGCCCCCGGCGCATGAGGCCGACCCCTCCCATCGAGCTCGGGGCCCCCGCGGTCGTCATCTTTGAGTTGCGACCACACCAGCGCGCGGCGCAGTCCGGCCCGCCGCACGCGCCGCCTCCTTGCAGGTGAAAGACCCAGCGGTCCTCCTGGTCGGGCGAGGCGGCGCGCCGCACGTACATCACCGCCGGGGTTCCGTCGTTGCAGACCGCACGCGGGTCGCTCAGCGTCACGCGCACCAGGTCGTCGCCCTCCGCGACCCCGGTGTCGGGGATCGGCGTGCACGGGAGCGCCTCGTCGAGCATCGGCACGGCGTCCGCCCCTCCGTCTGTGACGCCGCCGTCGGGCTCGCTCCCTGCGTCCGGTGGGCTCGAGGGACCGCAAGCGAGCAAGGTCAACGCTACGCACCACCAGATGTCGGTCGCTCTCACGCGACGAGGGTAGCAAGCGCGGGGTACCTCGTCGCAGGGGACGATCCTAGCGGGTCTCAGACGCGGACGCACGCGGTGACGAACGTCGACGACGCGTCGTCGTGCAGGAGGTCGCACACCGCGTGGGGACCGCACTCGTCGTTCGTCTCGCACTCGAGCACGCACAGGCGCTCGACTCCGTCGAGGCTCACGCATCGGCCGCCCGGGCCGCACTGCGCGTCGGTGGAGCACGCGTTCGTGCAGATGGTCCCGCCGCCTGCCGGGCTCCCGACATGGCGACACTCGAGCGCCTCGCCGCACGATCCCTCGCACGGCTCGTACCGGGCGGCGCCCCGGCGGTGCGCCTCGACGCACGAAGACCATGTGTCTTGCTCGGATCCACAGGCGGCGCGCGCGCCCTCTTCGGTGCAGATGGCGAGCGAGTGTCGTGACGCGCACGAGATCACGCCCCACATCTCGGGGCCGCAGCCTGCCTCGCTCGCGGTTACTGCGAGCGAGACGCACTGATCCAGGCAGAGCGACGCTTCGGCTCCGCACGCCTCCTGGGCAGAGCGGCAATACCCGACGCACTCCTCGATGCAGCGGTCGGCGAGCGGCGTGTCAGCGCAGGAGTGCGCGGGCGCCGACGGCGTCTCGGCGGTCTCGGCGTCCCCCTCGCCTTCAACCTGGGGTCCGGCGTCGGCCCAGGTGGACGCGGGGTCGGTCGTGTCGGAGACGCAGCCGGCGGCGGTGAAGGTGAGCAAGGAGAGTGCGGCGAGAGAGGCGTAGGTGCGCATGGTGGACTCCAGTCGTGAGGACTCCCCAGCGATAGCCAGCGCCCTGACGGCGAGCCGCTAAAAGATCCTAAATCCGCGCGCCCCGTAGGGCTGGCCGACAGGGCGGATCGACGCCACGCTCCGCGCCTCATGACGGACCTCGTGCTCCATCAGTTCCCCGGCGCGTACGGGATGGAGAGCCTCAGCCCCTTCTGCACCAAGCTCGCGAGCTACCTCCAGCTCGCGGGGGTGCCGCACGAGCGACGGCTGGGCGACCCGCGCGAGGCGCCGCGGGGCAAGCTCCCTTACGTGCGCTGGGACGGCGCGCTGCTCGGCGACTCGCAGCTGATCATCGAGCGCTGCCAGACGGAGCTCGGCGACCCGCTCGACGGTCGGCTCGACGCGGAGGCGAAGGCGCTTGGCCATCTCTTGCGCCGCGCGGCCGAGGATCACCTCTACTGGGCGCTCCTCGCCATGCGCTGGGGCGACGACGACGTGTGGCGCGCGAGCTACCGCGACGCGATCGCCGGCGCGCTGCCGAAGGGGACCGGCTGGTTCCTCCCGGGGCTCATCCGCCGCGGCGTCGTGAAGTCCCTGCATCACCACGGCCTCGGTCGGCATTCGCGCGAGACGGTGGACGCGCAGGGCATCGCCGATCTCGACGCCGTCGCCGCCGCGATGCGAGGCGACTTCTGCTCGGCGACGCCCCGACGAGCTTCGATTGCTCGGTCTGGGCCATGGTCGAGCACCTCCGCGTCACCCCCTCGGAGCGTCCGCTCGTGCTCCACGCCCGCGCGCACCCGGTCCTCGGCCCCTGGTGCGAGCGCATGCGCGCCGCGACCTCGACGACGACGACGCGCGATGGGAGGCTCACCCCGTGACGCGATCAGCGCCCGCGACGAGACCACCGAGCGCTTCCGCCGCCCCGACTGACGCTCAGCCGACGCCGTCGAGCTCGGCGACGTGGGCGGTGCGCTGCGCGTAGTACGGGTGGGCGACGATGGCCGCCCGGAGCGCGTCGACCTCCGCGGGAAGAACGGCTCGTGGGGGTGACTCCACCGACGCCAGCCGCTGGCCCACCCGGTCCGCGGCGGCGATGATCGCGTCGACGCGGGGGTTCCGAGGCGAGCGCGGGGCCTCCCGATCTTCGATGCGAGCGCGCACGCTGACGTCGGCCCAGGTGGTCCCGCGGCGGGCCAGGAAGAGCGCTTGAGCCGTGTACGCAGCGACCTCCGACTCGATGACGTTCATGGGTCGGCCTCGCATGTCCTGGATGGCGTGTGTGCACTCGTGCACGACGAGGGCCTGCGTGATCATGCGCGTCAGCGAGGCGCCCCGCCGGACGTAGAGCGTGTCGTAGTCGGTGCGCTCCGTCTCGGTGAAGGAGTAGAACGCGCTGGGGCTCTTGGGTCCACCGCCGTCGAGTCGCTCGACGAGGATCCGCCGATCGAGGAAGGCGTCGGCGACGCGCGCGTAGTGGGTGGGCCCGTAGGTGTGACCGCCGACGGTGAACTGTACGCCGCGCATGGGCTGGCTTCGGAGCAGCTGCGCGATCTGATTGGGGCTCATGTCTTCTCCTCCGCGCCCCTCTTCGGACGGACGCGCCGCCGGTTGCGGAGGCCGGTGGTATCGTCGCCCGTGCCCATCCTGCCGGAGCCCCTCGAGCTCGACCACGCCGAAGGAGGCGCCCTCCCGGCCTTCGTTCTCGGCTGGGACGCGCTCCCCCCGGAGCGAGCCGCGCCCTCGTTCGTCGGGGTCCATCACCAGTACGGCGGCTACGCGTGTAGCCAGACCATCCTGTCGGGCCTCGTGCTCCCGCTGCACGCCAACCTGGACCGCGCGCGCACCGACGCGGTGCCCTTGCTGGAGGCGTTCCGATCGGTCGCGGAGTCGCAGCAGGGGCGCGCGGCCGTGTTCGCGCATCGTCAGCTGGAGCTCGTGCGCGACGGGGCCGGGACCCACGGAGCGAGCATGAGCCGCCGCGACCTCGAGCGGTGGGGCGCGCTCCTCGGGACTTACTACGAGCTGCCTCGTCCCATCGCGGGGGTCGAGGCGATGCTGACGTTCGGCGATACGCCTGACCTCTCGCTCGAGGGCTGGCGCGCGCTCGCGCTGAACGGCGAGGACGCCGAGCTGTTCGTCGTCGACCGCGACACCCTCGACCGGCTGCACGCCCAGCCTCCGAGCGACCGGGCGTCGCGCGGGCCTCGGCTCCATCTCATCTGGGAGAGCTCGGATTGAGAGCGACGCACCAGGCGCTCGTCCTCGCGACACTCGCTCTCGCATGCGGCGCGCCGGTCGAGCGCGTCGAGCCGCAGGCGACGCCGGTCGAGCGCCTCGAACCGCAGGCGAGCCCGGTCGCCGCGCTCCCCGCAGAGACAGAGACCGAAGCGCCATCGTCGAGCGCGTGCGCCACGGATGACGACTGCCACTTCGACGACCCATGCGTCCCGCAGGCGTGCACCGCGACCGCGCCGCCCGACCTCGCCTGCGCGGAGTCGAGGCCGCCGCCGGGGAGCTGCGTGTGCGTCGCCGAGCGTTGCGTGATGCGACGCGACATGCCCGAGGGCTACCTCCTGTCGGAGGAGACCTGCGTGCACGGATTCGGTGGGCCGCCCTGCGGGATCTCGCTCGCCGAGGGGACGTGCACGCCCGGCGGCGAGCACCGCGCCCATGGCGGACACGACGAAGCGCGGCCGGTGTGCGGCTGCCACGGAGCGCCCCCCGACGCGCGCTGCCGACTCGAGTGGCACGAGCCGCCCACGTGCGAGACCGAACGCGACTGCTGGTTCGACGACGACGGTCCCGTGCTCCGGCCCATCCGCAGGCCACGGCGCTTGCGCGGCCACCGCTTCGAGCCCTGCGTCGACGGGGAGGTCGCGCCCGCGTGTGTCGGAGGGTTCTGCACCCGGGCCCCGGTGGCCTTCGGCTGCTGACCAGTCGGCTGCTGACCAGGAGGTCGCCGCGTCCTACGCGCCGTCGAGGAAGCGGGTCAGCGCGCCGATGTAGTCGTCGTACGCCTCGACCTGCGGGATGTGGCCGACTCCTTCGAGCTCGACCAGCGACGCGTTCGGGATCGCGTCGCGGGCCGCGCGCCCGAGCCGATCGTAGCGCCCGAGAGTCTCGCGCACCTCGGCGCTCACCCGACCCTTGCCGAGCGCGGTGCGGTCGCGCGTACCGATGATGAGCAGCGTGGGCACGTCGAGGCGACCGAAGTCGTGCACGACCGGCTGCGTGAAGATCATGTCCGCCGTCAGCGCCGACACGTAGGCGAGCGCCTCGCGGTCGGGGCTCTCGGTCCAGCCCATCTGCAGCTCCGCGAGCGCGTCGTACTCCGGCTCCCAGCGCCCGTCGAAGTAGCTCTCCCGCATGTAGTGGCGCACCGCGTCGGGCGTCTTCTGCAGCTCGGCCTCGTAGAGCGCCTCCACCGGCGCGTACGGCACGACGGCCTGCCAGTCCTCGAGGCCGATCGGGTTCACGAGCGCCAGGCGCTCGGCGCGCTCGGGGAACATCAGCGCGAAGCGCGTCGCGAGCATCCCGCCCATCGAGTGGCCCACCACGGTGACCCGATCGACCTCGAGCGCGTCGAGCAGCGCGCGCGTCTGCGTGGCCATGGCCGCGAAGGAGTACTGATAGCGCGTCGGCTTGGACGACTTCCCGAAGCCGATCTGGTCCGGGATGACCACGCGGTGTCCCCGCGCCACGAGGTCTCGCGCGGTGCGCTCCCAGTACGCGCCGCTGAAGTTCTTGCCGTGCAGCAGCAGCACCGTCGAGCCGCTGGGCGACTCGGGCCGGACGTCCATGTACGCCATCTCGAGCGGTTGCCGCTGCGCCTCGAAGGCGCGGACCTGCACCTCGAACGGGTACTCGTAGAGCGAGAGCCGGGCGTCGAAGCGGGACGGCTCCGTCTCACCCCGGGCGTCGTCGACCGGCGGCGGCGTGGAGGCGCCACACCCGACGGCGAAGCTCGTCAGCAGGGCGAGGGCGTGTCGTGAGAACGGCTGGCGCAAGGGTCGACTCCTCCGGTGTACGCGGCGTCTCTAGGGCTCGCGACTCACGGGGCAAGGGCAGCGCCGGGATGAAGGCGAGGTACTCTCGCGAGATGGCCAGTGGCCACGTTCAGCTCGGCTCGTTCGACTGCCCGAGCGGGGTGCTCGTCCTGCTCGATCTGGGGCTGGCGCACCACTGGGAGCGGCGCGGGGTGCCGGAGCATCGGCGCGAGCGATTGCATGACCTGGCGATCGAAGGCGCGGACGCCGAGGAGGCGGGGCTGGCCTACGACCGGAGCTACGACCCCCTGCGGCGCTACGACCTTCGGGATGCCGACAGGGCGATGCAGCACTTCGCCGACTTCGCCCAGGGCGAGGGCTTCGCCGCGCGCGCGCTCACCCTCCCCTCGCAGGTGCCGCACGCGGAGCGTGCGCGCCGCGCTCTGACGGCGCGTGAGCCCGGCATCGGCCGCTTCTCGTACGACCGACTGTGGGCGGTGGGGGTCGGAGAGCTCCCCCGAGATCGAGCGCTGCCCGTGGTCGGGATCCCCATGCCTCCCGGCGAGTTCGCGGGGCGCTTCCGCTCGATCGACGTCGTGATCGATCCCGAGGCGGCCGTCGTCCGGAGCGAGCGCGTGTTCGGCGTGATGGTGGACCACGGTCAGCTCGCGTGCGTCGACCTCGACGTGCTCGACGCGCTCCACGCGCGGCGGTCTCTCGACGGCAAAGCGGACTACCTCTTCTGGGGTCCCGACGCGTCCGCGCTCGCCGAGGAGTTCGAAGCGCCGCGCCTGAACGAGCGCGAGCACGGCTGGCTGGACCTACCGGACCCCGAGGTGGGGCGGTACGCGGCGCCCATCCAGGCGGCGGTTGACGAGCGCGGCCTTCGGGTCAGCGTCGATTACCGCCCTCACTGCCACGTCGAGCAGATCAACCAACAGGTGCGGAGCCAGAAGAGCCGCGCGGGCGAGATCCGGGTGGGAGACCACCGTGTGTGCGGCTTCGACAACCGCTGGGGCGACGGGATCTTCGACGTGTACCGCGACACCGACGAGGCCGGTCGCCTCGTCCGGATCCGCATCGACGTCGGCGGTGAAGAGGTACAGCGTGTGATGCGGCGCGTCGCTCATCGACGCCAAGGCGCCCTGATCACGCGAGCCGTGCTCGAGGACGCGGAGCCGGCGCGCTTCGTCGACCGGTACGAGCCCAAGCGCCGGGATGACAGCGGCTGGGTGATCACCTCGGGCACCGAGCCGGAGGGCGACCCCGGCTTCCAGGTCATCGCGGTCACGGAGCTCACCGCGCGCTACCCCGAGCTCGAGCCCCTGCTCGCCGAGCCCGTGGGCGCCCGCTTCCGGCTGGTGGGCGACCACGAGTACGAACGAGAAGCGTGAGCATCCACCGACCATTGCTCGGGCCACTCGGAGGCTTCAGGGGGCCGCTGCGAATCAGGGCCCAGCTCTTTTCCGCGTTTCGGGAGCGCATGTGGACGGCCGACAGAGGTAGCGGGGACTCGATGACGGGTCGCCCAACCTTCATGAATGGGTTGGTCGCGATCGTGGCCCGCCCGAGCGGCGCTCGATCGGAATAGGGCGACGCGTTGGTCTGGTTTGCGCTCCATGCGACCTCGGACGAGTGGCGTCTTCGCAGCGTTGCTGTGGCTCGGCTGCGCGCACTCGCCGCATCCGGAGGGCGCGGTGGCCGAGACTCTCCAGCGACGCCCTTCCAACCGCGAGGGGCGAGCCGACGTGGCGACACAGATCATCGCTTCCGATTGCGTGGCGGTCGAGATCACGGATTGCGCGACGGTCGCGCGCGCGCCTGTGCCTTCCGCGGCGGCGTCCGAGCTCGGCCTCGTGCTCGACGTGGACGGGAACGTGACCTGCGACCCCGATGTCGTGGCCTGCGCGGTGCTCGGGCCGCCCGAGGGTATGGTCGTCGAGCGCCTCAGCGAAGCGTGCGGCTTTCACGGCATGGCCCTGCTGCGCACTCCGACCGGGGTGTATGTCCGGTTCCCTCAGTCGGTCGGAGCGCAAGGGGGTCCGGGCTACTTCCTCGGGCGGATCGAGAACGCGGACCCGGCGACGTACGAACCGCTGGGCGCAATGATGGGACGCGACGCAGACGCGGTGTTCGACTACGGGAGCCGCGTTCCCGACCTCGACCCAGTGACGTTCAGCGCGATCTCCCCAGAGCACGGATGTCGCGGCTGCGATGCCCACCGATGCGTCGTGGACTGCCCGGGACATCCGCTGAGCCGTCCTCGCTTCTGCTTCGTCCCTCGTCCCGAGTCCGAAGGGACGCCCGGGGACGATCCCACTCAGCCGTCAAACTTCGAAGGCGATCTCTCTCGATGACGAGCCTGTACGTCGTCGCCCGCTGGCCCGAGTGTCACGAGCCCTCGAAACGTCCGCGTCGCTCGCCGGCTCCCGGACGGCCAGCTCCACATCCGGGGAGCTCGACGACTCGATCGCGATCGCGTTCATGACGAAGCAGCATGCCCGGGCCCGCGCTGCGGTAGTCTGCGCGTGTGTCCCTCGCACGCAGCGGACTCGCGCTCCTGCTCGCCGCGAGCGTGACGGTCATGGTGAGCTCTTCGCGGGCCGACGTCTCCGAGACGCCCCCATCCATGCAAGGCGTGTTCAGGGCCCGAGGCGGCGACGCGAGAGCCTGCCTCTCGGTCGCACCACACGTCGTCGTCTTCGAGTCGCGTGAGCCGGACGGCGAGGGCGGAGAGCGAGGGTGCTTCGCGCGGCTCGAGGTGCGGCGCGTAGCGCGCGGTCGGATCGAGCTTCGGGAGGGCGAACGCGCGGCCGTCCTGCAGGTGACCCCCTCCCAGCTCCGCTTCGGCGACTCGCGCCCGCTGTGTGCGCACGCCGGGGCCGAGCGCTTCGTCTTCTCCCGAGCGTCTCGGCAGCCGTCGGGCCCCTGCTTCGTGGACTGACGGGCCTCCGCCGTCCAACTCGAGCTCGTCGCAGACCTCGACAGGCAACGTCGCAGCCGAAGCTCCGGCGTCCGAGCTCGTACTCGGGCCCGTGCAGTAGCCCTCGACGAGCGGCGATGAATCCGTGCGACCTGAGACCCGATCCCGGACTCATCTCAGGCGGAAGGTGTCCGATGTACACTGGGGTACGCGTCATGATGCACGACCATGCAGCGCATGTGATCTTGCTGCTCTGGGCCCTCGTGCTCGGCGGTTGCTTCAGCCTTCATGAGGGGGGCGACGGCGGCGACTCGGGGGTCGAGCCCGGAGGGGATGGAGGCCACGGGCTGGACTCGGGAGCTGCGTCCGAGTGTCCGCGAGTCGGCGCGACCATACTCTGTGGGCGATACTGCGACACGCCGGCGTGTGGGGGCGGGCTCTGCAATTCGCTCTACGATACGTGCGTCGGAGACGACCACCGCGGCGGCAACCGATGCGGCGAGGGTGAAGACGGCTACTTCGAGCAGTTCTGCCTGGGCGGCAGCGTTTGCATCATGAACGACCGTGGCCAGCAGTGCGTAGACCCCGAGTTCTGCCGCTGGATCCGCGACCGCGACGAGCCCGAGTACACCTCCGCGGTTTGCCGCTACTCGGATGGGACGACCTTCGTGGATGGGCCGCTGGAGGGCGACTGCGGAGACGGTGCCGACCCCGACCTGCCCTTCTGTGGGGGCGCGTGCGGGGACACGTGTCCCGCGGTCAGCTCGAGCGTGTCGGTGTGGGGGCCCGGGTGCTTCGGGTTGAGCGAGCACCGCGCGTTCGGGGTCTGCTCGCCCAACCCCCACCCGCCCTGCGAAGAGCGCAACGCAGACCGGCTCCTGCTGGAGTGCGCGCTCGATCTGCGCCTCCTGTCCGGCGTCTGGATGCCCGCCTGCGCGTGCATGCGCCTCACGCGGGAGCCCGGCGGCGCGCTGCCCGACCGAGGGGAGCCAGTCGCGCTGCAGAGCTGCCTCGCCTACCGCGAGATCTATCCCGACCAGGTGAGCTGCCTCGATGGCGAGTGGAACGAGCTCTGAGCCCTCTCGATGACACGCATCGAGGTGGGCCACCGAGTTTGACGAATGAACAGGATCGTCCCCGATCCATCCGTCCGGGTCAGTTCCAGGGGTTGAGCACGTCGCCTTGCGCGGGGCCTCGTCGCGGGAGGTCGTAGGTGTAGTCGACGTCGAGCTCGCTGCGGCGGAAGCGGGAGAAGCGGGCGCGGCGGACGGCGCGGAGGACGCAGGCGCGCTCGGGTGCGGGCGCGGTGCCGCTGCCGTTGACGCGGGTGACGCGGCCGCTCGAGCCGTCGACGGTGGCGAGCACGCGCACGTTGCCGCCCTGGCGGCCGCACTGCTCGACCTGAGGGCGCAGGCCGCTCATCACGCGCACGATCTCGGTGCGCGGCGGCAGGTCGGGGATCGGGCCGCTGGGCGAAGGGCTGGGAGACGGGCTGGGCGAGACCACGTGGGTCGGGGTCGCCTCGCTCGGAGTGGGGGCGACGGCCACGCCGCCCGGCGCGCAGACGAGGTGCACGTCGAAGCGCTCGAAGCTGCCCTGATCGGCGCCCGCGTCGTCGTGCACGATCATCGTCCAGCGGCCCCGCGTGCTGCGGCCGCGCAGGGAGGAGAGCTGGCGGTCGTCGAGGTCCCAGGTGCGGCGGAGGTTGCGGCGGCCGCCGCCCTGATGACGCTGGAGCACGAGGTCCTCGGACCACGGGGTGCGCAGGACGATCCGCAGGTCGCCGACGAAGGTGTGGCGGATGTCGACGCCGAGCTCGGCCTCGGTGATCGCGCAGGCCTCGGCCACCTCCACCGCCAGCGCCGCGCTCTGGTAGTCGCGGATGGGCTGCGACTCCTCCGCGCTGACGTCCACGACGGTGGGGCCGATCGGGGTGAGCTGGCCGTGCAGGACGAGGGCGCCCTCGGTGACGGTGCCCGTGACGCGGACCTCTTCGTGCTCGGGCAGCGACAGCGTCCAGGTGCGCTCCTGGCCGGCCTCGCTCGGGGGGACGCTGAGCACGAACATGGCGGGCGTGGTGCCGACGACCTGGCCACCCGGATCCGCGACCTGGGCGCCGGGCGGGTCGCTCGTGATGGTGACGCTGACGTCGCGGGCGTCGCCCTGCGCGACGGCGGGGGCGGCGTCGGCGCCGTCGGTGAACAGCTCGAGCTCGTAGGCCAGCGCGGCCGGCTCGCGGAGGGCGGCGACGTAGATCGCGTACTCGCCCGCGCCCTCGTAGGCGAGGCTCGGCGCGTGCCCGGAGCCCTCGTCGCTGTCGCAGCGGACCTCGTCGCCGCGGGCCACGGCGAGCGCGAGCGGGCCGTCGCTCGAGCGGACGCGGACGGTGAAGGGCGTCTCGCCCGTGACCTCGACGAGGTGACCCGGGGTCTCGACGTCGAGGTAGCCGGGGCAGCCGGGCGCGAGCTCGAGCGCGGCGGCCTGGCCGAAGGTGGTCCCGGTCAGGGCGACGCGCGGCGCCGCCTCGGACAGCGCGGCCTCGCCGTAGCGGGGCTCGGGGCCGCCGCACGCCAGCAGCAGGATCGCAAAGAACGCGCACCGCCTCACGCCGCCTCCTTCCTGGGCTCTTCCGAGTGCATGGACTTTCGCTCGCGCCCCCAGCGGCGGCGCTTGCGCTCGGGCCGCACCACCGTCGCTCCGACCGAGTGGTCGGGCAAGCGCAGGAGCAAGAGCCCCAGCAGATACATCAACAGCGCCGCTGCGAGGAGCGGGGTGCGGAGCGAGCGCATGACCGACTCTTCGTCGACCGCGCCGACGATGCCCCCGAGCTCGTCGAGGACCTCACCGCCGCCCGCCGCGGCCAGGCGCTCGAGCTCCGCGCGGTGGGTGCCGAAGAGCGACAGCTCCGGGTCGTAGGGGCGGTCGTGGCCCACCGCGACGGTCGGTCGCTCGTCGCCCGGCATGCGCGCGTCGAGCAGGAAGCCGCCGTCGGCGAGGATCTCGGACTGCCAGACGCCGGGGCCGCGCTCGAACAGCTCGAGCGGCTCGCCCTCGCCGGGGGCGCGGAAGATGCGGACGAGCGGCGCGGGGTCGCTCTCGAGGGTCGGCGCGAGCACGGTCGCCACCTGCACGCCGTCGAGGAGCGGGTGCGGCGCGAGCCGAATCTGCGGCGGGTCGACGGGGCGGGTGCGCAGCATGCCCTCCGCCATCGCGACCCAGAACGCGCGGTAGCCGTCCCAGCCGCGCCAGCCGTCCGCCCAGGCGCCGCTCGTGGCGCTGGTCCAGGTGGCGACCTGGCCGAGGCCGCGGTGCCAGTGGGCGAGCACGGGGCGACGGTCGGGGGTGGAGAGCACCATGGTGGCGCCCCGCTCGAGGCCCGCGAGCGCGTGGCCACCGAGCTGCGGCGCGGATTCGAGGTCGACGTCCTCGAGCATCGCGAGGTGCGTGACGACGCGGGGCTCGAAGCTGCTGCGGCGGTGCGCGGGCGGCTGGCGGTATTGCGCCTCGCGCACGAAGAGGCTGGGCAAGGAGCCCGCGCTGTTGGTCACGTGGTAGCGGCCGCGGCCGATCTGCGCGATCTGCGCCATCAGGTCGTTGCGCGGGCCGATGGTGATGGCCGAGATGCTCACCCCGCGGCCCGCGAGCACGGTGGCGGCGGCGAGCGCGGGCTGGGGCGAGCTGACTCCGTCGGACAGCAAGATGACGTGATGAATGTAGCGCGGGTCGTTGCTCATCACCGCGTTGGCCGCGCCGAGCGCCGCCGCGATGTTCGTGCCGCCCGAGGCGTGGATGCCGCCGATGAACTGGATGAGGTCGTCGCGCTGGTCCATGCCGACGGGGGCCATCACCCGGTCCGCGCCGCCGCTGAAGGCGACCACGCCCGCGCGCGCGTCCTGGCGCAGCGCGCGCACCGCGGCGATGGCGGCGTTGCGAGCCTGCATCATCTTGATGCCGCTCATCGAGGAGGAGCGGTCGATGACCAGCACCAGCTCCAGCGGCCGCGGCTCCGGGATGGCGGGCGGGATGGTGATCGGCTCCATCTCGCGGAAGATGCGCGGGGTGCGGCGCACGGGGTTGGTGCCCGTCGCGCTGATGAGGCCGCCGCCCTCGTCCTCCACCCAGTCGCGCAGGACCTGCTGCTGCACCTCGGTCAGGTCGCCCGGATCGGCCTCGTCGACGATGACGAGGTTCACGTCCTGCAGCTCCGAGAGCGCGAGCGGGGCGGCGGTGATCGGCGTCGCCTCGACGCGCATGCCGCCTTCGTCGAAGACCTGCGACAGGAGCGGCGGGCCGTTCTCGGGGTCGTAGAGGATGCGGACGCGCGGCTTGGGAGAGATGCGCACGAGGCTGCGCCAGACGTCGTTCTGGGGGACGACGTCGCCCGCGGCGCTGAGGGCCACGGTCAGCTCGTGCACGCCCTCGTCCTCGGGGAACTCGACGCCGATGGAGGCGCTCGAGTCACCGCGCCGCGCGACGGCGTCGGTGCGGCCGACCTCCTCGCCGTCGAGGGCCATCGTCAGGCTGACGTTCGCGTCCCGGGCCGCGTGCAGCTCCACGCCGACGTCGATGCGGTCGCCCGCCCGGATCATGCGCGGCACGGAGAGCCCGGTGACGCTGACGAGATCCATCGGCGGCTCGTCGCCCATGGGCACGACCGAGACCTCGACCCCGGCCCGGTGCGCGGCCGCGATCGCCGCGCCCAGGTCGGCGCCGCGGTCGCGCCCGTCGGTGGCCACGATCATGCGGCGCACGCGGTCGCGGGGCAGGAGCGCCACGCCGACCGAGACGTCGGTGCCGGGGCGGACCGCGGTGGGAGACGTGGCGTCCACCCACGCGACGTCGTCGTTCTCGGCGCGCAGCTCCGCGAGCTGCTGCTGGACGCGCTCGCGATCGGGCACGGTGACGCTGGGCGTGCCGTCGATCACGGTGGCCACCGCGAGCTCGTCGGTGGGCAGCCCGAGGCGCAGATCCGCCATCGCGAGCACGAGCAGCGCGGCCGTCAGGACGCGGGTGGCGATGACCGCGGCGCGGCGCTTGGGCCCGATGGGGAAGCGGCTCCGCAGCGCGAGCAGCACGAGGAGCGGCGCGGCGATCAGGCCCCACAGCGCGAGCGGCCAGCCCACCGTCAGGTCGAGGCCCATCACTCGAGCCTCCCGCGGTGGAGCAGCGTCCACTCGAGCACCATCAGGCCGAGGAGCGCGAGCGCGACGAGCACGGCCAGGGGCGGCAGCGGGTCGACGTTGCGGAAGCGGCCGCCGCTGGTGCCGACTGACAGCTCGCGCGCGTGCACGGCGCCGCTGAAGGCGATGGCGCGCTCACCCTGGTGGTAGATGCCTTGACGACGGATGGCCGCGAGCTCGGTCGCGCTGACGGGCTCGCCGTCAGGGCCGAGCACGGTCTCGTCCGCGTAGAGGGGCTCGCCGAGCCGGCGCGGCAGCGGGATCTCGTCGCGCGCGCTCGCCGCCCAGTGCAAGCTGTCGTGCACCATCAGGGGAAACGCCTCGCGCTCGACGAGATCGGTCGCGCCGAGGTCGAGGCCGTAGGCGACGAGGCGGCGCCCGCGGGCCTCACGCGCGACGGCCAGCGCGTCGGCGCCGGAGCGGATGAGGACCTGGTCGCCGGGGTCGGTGGCGAAGCCCAGCGAGCGGCCCACGCGCACGCCGTCGAGGCGCACGCCGTGGAGCGCGGGGTGGCTGGCGAGGAACGCGGTCACGCGCGGCGCCTCGGCCTCGCCCGACGCGGCGAGCTGCCCGCTCGTGGGCGCGAAGAGCACGACCGAGCTGTGCTCCACGCCCTCGGGCAGCGGGGTGCGGTCGAGCACGAGCACGTCGTAGGCGGAGAGGTCCGTGGCGCCGAACGCGTCGGGGGTGATCTGCGAGACCTGCGCGTTGGGGTGCACGGCGAGCGCGGCCTCGAGGAAGAGGCTGCCCGGCGAGACGAAGAGCACGCGGAGCGGCGAGAGCGGCGCGACCACCGCGAAGGCCTGGTCGTCGACGGCGAGCGCGTCCTCGCTCGCGGTGATCTCGATCTCCTCGAGGCGCGCGGTCAGCTCGGCGCGCTCGGCGCTGAAGCCCTGGGCGAGGAGCCGCGCGCCCTCTCCGGCCGCGAGCGTCACGCGGCGATCGAGGAGCGGCACGTCGCCGTCGAGGATGCGCAGGCGCGCGCTCGCCTCCCGCGACGCGAACGACTGGAGCTGGACCTCGGCCACGAACTCGCCCGCCGCGAGGGGATCGCGCCGCGCGGTGAAGTCGGCGATCGCGATCGTGTCCGACGGCACGCCGACGGGCACGAGCACGCGGGTGCTCTCGGTGTCCATCTCCACGTCGCGGTCGGCGACGAGCAGGATCTGCCCCGCGTCTCCGCTCGCCGCGACGATCCGGTCGGCGAGCAGCAGCGCGCCCTCGAGATCCGCCGGGCCGTCGTCGAGCTCGAAGCCCTCGAGCGCGCGCTCGAGGTCGGCGTTGTCCTCCGTCAGCGCGAGCAGGGTCTCGGGGCGCATGCCCGCGCGCACCACCGCCACGCGCCCGCCCGCGGTCGAGCGGTCGACCCACTGCCGCACCTCGCGCACCGCGCGGTCCACGCGCCGCTCGCCCGCGTCTTCGGCCCCCATGGAGCGGCCGGCCGCGAGCACGATCACGGTGGTGCCGCGCACGCCCTTGCCGAAGCGCGGGTCGCCCAGCTCGGCCACGAACAGGAGCGCGACGAGCAGGCTCACCAGGAACGCGATCCACGGGATCTTCGAGGCGCGGAGGAAGCGCGGCCGGCTCGACTGCGCGGCCCGCATCCAGAACGTCACGTTGCTCACGAGCTGCGGCTTGGGCGTGCGGCGCAGGAGATACAGCGCGAGCACGGTCAGCGCGGTGAGGCCCGCGAGCCCCCCGAGCAGCCCCCAGCTCAGCCCCGCGAAGGTCATCGGGCCCCCGCGGCCGAGCGAAGGCGCGGCGCGCCGAAGATGCGGAGGAGCTGCGCGTCGGTGGCCATGGAGACGTCGACGTCCTGGAACCAGCCGCCCGTCTTGCGGCAGCTCTCGCGCACCGCCTCGAGGTGCCGCTGGACCTCGGCGCGGTACCGCTTCAGGAGCGCGTCGTTCACGCGCAGACGCACCCGCTCGTCGGTCTCGGCGTCGCGCAGCTCGAGCTCGCCGCGCCACGCGGGCTCGAGGTCCTCCTGGCAGCGCACGTGGATGACGCGCAGCTCGTGCCCCATCGCGCCGAGGCGACGGAAGCCGTCCTCCCAGCCGTCGGGGGCCATGAAGTCGCTGATCACCACCACGAGGCCGCGGGGCAGGCCGCGCGCCGCGAGCTGCCGGATGGCCTCGTCGAAGAAGGTCGGGCCCGCCGCCTCGCTGTCGCCGAGGAAGCGCTCGAGCTGGGGCAGGTCCTGCGGGCCTCGGATGGCGAGCGGGCGGTCGTCGAGCTCGTCCGCGAACGGGATGACGCGCGCGCGGTCGAACTGGCGCATGCCGACGTAGACGAAGGCGCCGGCCAGCGTGCGCGCGACCTCGATCTTGGGCGGGGCGCCGCGGCTCATCGAGCCGGTCACGTCGAGCAGCACGTGCACGAAGGCGTCGCGCTCCTCCTCGAACTGACGCAAGACGAGGTGACCGTGGCGGGCGAAGGCCTTCCAGTCGATGTGCCGCACGTCGTCGCCGCTGACGTAGGGGCGGTGATCGGCGAACTCCACGCCGCTGGCCTTGAAGGGCGAGCGGTGCCCACCCTGGCGGGCGGCGGTCGCGCTCGGACGGACGACGAGGCGCATCCGATCGAGCACGCGGCGAACCGTGCGGTCGAGGATGGCCACGCTACTTGCGCTTCTTCGGGTTCTTCGGCGCGTCCAGATCCATCAGGAGCTGGCGGATGAGGGTGTCGGTGGTGGCCTCGTCGGCGATGGCGTCGAAGTTCAACAGGATGCGGTGACGCAGGCACGGGTAGGCGGCGCGGCGCACGTCGTCGGCGCTGGCGTTGAGCCGCCCGTCGAGCACGGCGAAGAACTTCGCGACCGCGAGCAGGCTCTGCGCGGCGCGGGGAGAGGCGCCCGCGCGGACGTAGCGTCGCACGCAGGCGGGCGCGTACTCGTGCTCGGGGTGGGTGGCGAGCACGAGGCGCACCGCGTAGCGGCTGATGGTCTCGGCGGTCGGCATCTGGCGGATGGTCTTGCCCGCGCTCAAGAGCTGCTCGCTCGTGGCCACGCTCGAGACGTCCGCGTCGAGCCCGTCGGCGGTGCGGTCGACGATGGCGAGCACGTCGTCCTCGGAGGGGAAGCCGATCATCAGCTTCATGAGGAAGCGGTCGAGCTGCGCCTCGGGCAGCGGGTAGGTGCCCTCGTTGTCGATCGGGTTCTGGGTGGCGACCACGAAGAAGGGCCGCGGCAGGGTGTAGGTCTCGGTGCCGAGGCTGATCTGCTTCTCCTGCATCGCCTCGAGCAGCGCGGACTGCGTCTTGGGCGAGGCGCGGTTGATCTCGTCGGCGAGGATGACGTTGCCGAAGAGCGGTCCGCGCTGGAGCGTCATCGACGGGCGACCGTCGGGGCCGACCGAGACGATGTGCGTCCCGAGCACGTCGGCCGGCATCAGGTCGGGCGTGAACTGCACACGCGCGAAGCTGAGGTCGACCACGTCCGCGAGGGTGCGCGCGAGGAGCGTCTTGCCGACCCCGGGCACGCCCTCCATCAGCACGTGGCCGCCGAGGAGCAGCCCCGCCGTGAGGCAGTCGATCGCGTCCTGCTGGCCGACGACCCGCTTGCCGATCTCGGCCGTCATGTCGCGGCAGAGCGCGCGAACGCTGTCGAAGGGGTTGAGCACGTGTACTTGGTTCGTTTCGCCCATCGTCTCTCTCTCAGTTCGCGGGGGTTTGTCCACCGCGGATCGTGTCGAGGTAGCGCCGCACGTAGGCGCGAAGGGATGCCGGGATCGTGCTCTCGCCGCCGACGCGCGGGCCGTCTTCGCCGCCCCCGGAGAGCGAGCCCGACCCCGGTCCACCGCGGCCGCCTTGGAGCGCGTCCATGTGCTGGGAGCTCTGCCCGCCGCCCCGACCGCCGCCGGGGATGAAGCCGCCCTCCTGCGCGTCCTGGGAGGTGCTCGATTGCTGCCCGGGGTCGGCGCCCGGGTCGGTGTTCACGTCGTGGTTGGACTCGCCGGTGCCCGTGCCCTGGCCGAGCGGATCGCCGCCGGACCCCGAGCCCCAGGACTGGCTGCCGCGCTGCGACTCGGCCCCGTTGGACTGCCCGCCCTGCCCCTGACCGCCGCCCTGCCCGTTCTGGCCCTGACCGCCGCCCTGCCCGTTGCCCTGCTGGCCCCAGCCGGTCTGCCCCTGCCCCTGCCCTTGGCCACTGGCGCCGCCGGAGCCCTGAGAGGTCTGGCCGGAATTCCAGCTCCCCCCCTGCCCCTGCCCCTGCCCCTGCCCCTGCCCTTGCCCTTGCCCTTGCCCCTGGCCCTGGCCCTGGCCTTGGCCCTGCCCCTGGCCCTGACCCTGGCCCTGGCCCTGGCCCTGGCCCTGCCCCTGCCCCTGCCCCTGCCCCTGACCCTGGCCCTGGCCCTGGCCCTGACCCTGGCCCTGGCCCTGGCCCTGCCCCTGACCTTGGCCCTGCCCCTGGCCCTGACCCTGGCCCCCCCCTTGGCCCTGCTGACCCTGACCGTTCTGACCTTGGCCCTGCTGACCCTGACCGTTCTGACCTTGGCCTTGCTGACCCTGACCGTTCTGACCTTGGCCCTGCTGACCCTGACCGTTCTGACCTTGCTGACCTTGACCCTGCTGCCCGTTCTGACCCTGACCGTTCTGACCTTGCTGACCCTGACCCTGCTGGCCTTGCTGCCCGTTCTGACCCTGCTGGCCTTGCTGCCCGTTCTGCCCGTTCTGACCCTGCTGGCCTTGCTGCCCGCTCTGACCCTGCTGCCCGTTCTGGCCCTCTTGCAAGCCCTGTTGCCCCGCCTGGGCCAGCTGCTCGCTGCCGTTCTGCCCGCCCTGCTGGGCGCGCTCGGCCGCGCGGCGGGCGACCTCGTCGTGGAGCTGGTCGAGGCGGCGGCGCGCGTCACCGAGCTGCTGCGCCTGCTGGCCCGCCTCGCGGCGCAGCGCCTCGCGCGCCTGCTCGAGCGCGCGGTCCATCTGCTCGCCCTCGCCCCGGTCGCGGGCCCCGGCCGCGCGCTCGATCTGCTCGGCCGTGCGCGGGGTGTGCTCCGCGAGCCGCTCGTTCGCGTCGCGCAGGGCCTCGCTCACGGCCGGCGGCGGCACGTCGGGGGAGTCGTCGTCGCGGTGCAGCCGCGCGAGCGCGCGGTCGAGCCGGTCGACCGACTCGCTGAGCCGATCCGCGGGCGTCTCCGACTCGGCCTCGCGCTGCTCGCGCTGCCGTCGCTGCGCCTCGCGCTGCTCTTCCGTCTGCGCCTGCTCCCAGCTCCGCTCCTGGCGGGCGAGCTGGAGCGCCTCCATCTGCGCGCGCTGCGCCTCGTGCTGGAGCTGCGCCGTCTGGAACGGGTCGGCCTCCGGGCGGCGCGCGGCCTCGCGCCAGCGCTCCATCGCCTCGCGCGCCTCGTTCCACTGATCCATCAGCCGGCGCGAGGCGGTCTCGGGCGGCTCCTGGTCCACCGAGGTCGGCAGCGGCCGCTCCTCCGCGCTCGCCTGCTCGTCGCCCGCCTCGCCGCCCTCGCGATCCTCGGCGTCGGGGTCGATGCCGGCCGCGCGCTCGAGGATCTCGGCCGCCTCACGGATGGCGTCGGTGCGCTGGTCCATGGCGCGGGCCCGCTGCTCGGCCAGCTCGTGCTCGAGCGCGTTGATCTCCGCGTCCAGGCGCCGGTCCGGGTTCTCCGCGAGCCGCTGGCGCAGCGCCTCGGCCGCGGCCGCGATCTCCTCGGGCGTGCGCGGATCCTCTTGCTGGATGGGCCCCTCGTCGCCCGCCACCCACGCGGCGAGCTCGGGCCAGACGTAAGCGATGGGCACCGCGAGCCCGAGCGCGATCACCGCCGCCGCTGCGTAGCGCCCGACGTGGAACGCGGGGCGGGGCGCCTTGGGGATGGCGCCCGCGTCGGCGAGGAAGGTCTCGGCCGAGCGGATCTGCAGGCGGTGCAGCTTGGGCACGTCCGCGGCTCCGGAGAGCTGGAGCGCGGTCGCGAAGCGGTCCTTCGCGTCGAGCACCCCGTCGAGCACCATGGCCGCGTCGAGCGCGTCGGCCCAGCGGTGTCGGATCTCCCAGCCCGCCACCAGCGCGAGCGCGAGGCCCGCCGCGGCCGCCGCCCAGACCAGGTCCACCCCCGCGATCGAGAGCGCCAGCGCGACGGGCGCGCCCACCGCGAGCGCCGCGCCGAGGCCACAGAGCAGCGCGTCGAGCAGCACGTGGCGGTTGAGCCGGCCTCGGACCCGCGCGATCTCGCGGAGGATCGAGCCCGGCAGCGGAGCGGATTCGGTCTGATCGTTCATGCGCGCCTCACGTTCCCACCGGGAACGTGCCCATGAGCGCGACAAACGTGACCGTGATCGAAGAAGACTCCCATGCCCCCGCGGGCTTCTGACGAATGACTCGGGAAAATGTTTCCCGGCGACTCGCTCCTCGTTCTACGCGCCCGCCGTGGGGAGATCCCTTCACGCCCCATCAGACCCGAGGCCCGGCGATGTCTTGGCTCAGCCCTTGCCCGGACGGGTCACCCTCGTCACGGGCTCCTCGTCCATCCCGGGCGGGGGCTCGGAGACCAGCGTCTGGCGTTCCCCGTCGAGGGATTCGTCGAGCGTGTCCTCGTCGGTCGGCAGGCCCGCGAGCCGGAGCGCGCTGGGGTTTGCGGCCATTCGCGCCCAGTCCCGGAGCGGCTGATGCGGCGGCTCGAGCGCGGCCGAGGCGGCGGCGCGCCGGAAGACCTCCGCCACCTGCGCGGCGCGGCTCGGGCGGCGCGACACGTCCCGCTGCAGCATCGCGTGGATCATCTCCGCGACCTCGTCCGGGATCCCGGTGCGCATGCGGGAGACGGGCGGGATCTCGAGGTTGAGCACCGCGTCGAGCGTCTTGAAGGGCGTCGGCCCCTCGAAGAGCCGGTCCCCCGAGAAGAGCTCCCAGGCGACGATCCCGAGCCCGAAGAGATCCGTGCGGCGGTCGACGGAGTGCCCCAGCGCCTGCTCGGGCGCGCAGTACTCGAGCTTGCCCTTGAACTGCCCCGCCGTGGTCTTGGTCATGCGCTCGGCCGCGCGCGCGATGCCGAAGTCCGAGACCCGCACGACGCCGTCGAAGCCCACGAGCAGGTTCGCGGGCGATACATCACGGTGGACCAGCTCGAGCGGCGCGCCGCTCGGGGTCGTGGCTCGGTGCGCGGCGTCGAGCCCGTCCGCGGCCTGGGCCACCAGCTCGATGGCCACGTTGGTCGGGATCGGCCGTCGCGTGCGCACCATCTGCGATACGGTCGCGCCGAGCACGAGCTCCATCGCGATGTAGAGGATCTGCGTCCGGTCGTCGCGGCCGACGTCGAGCACGGTGACCACGTTCGGGTGCTGGATGCGAGCCGCGATGCGGGCCTCGTCCAGGAACATGTTCGCGTAGTCGTGGTCGTCGGCCAGCTCAGGCCGCATGAGCTTCAGCGCCACCTGCCGCTCGAAGCCCGCCATCCCGGTCTGCTTGGCAACCAGCACGCGCGCCATGCCGCCGGTCGCCAGCTCCGCGACGGGCTCGTAGGGACCCACTTTGGCGGGCAGGCCAGTGACCACGGCTCAGCCTATCACTCGCCCGTGATCCGCGAGCGGAACCGCGGCGTCGGATCGCGGGCCCAGCCGCGCTGGCGCCACTCGAAGTGAAGGTGCGGCGCGGGCGCGAAGCCGGTCATGCCCACCTCCGCGATGCGCTGGCCGCGCTCGACCCACTGGCCGGCGAAGACGTGGGTGCGGCGGCAGTGGGCGTAGAAGGTGGAGAAGCCCTCGGCGTGGAGCAGGATGACGACGTTGCCGTACCCGGTCAGCTCGTTGTCGCTGTACATCACCAGCCCGTCGCGGGCGGCGCGGATGTCGCTCCCCTCGGGCGCGGCGATGTCGACGCCCCAGTGGCGGCGGTGGCTGAGTGAGCCGGTGCGCGTACGCCCGAATCCGCGTCCGAGCCGGCCCTCGAGCACGGGGAAGGTCAGCGACCCGTCCGCGTCGAGCCGGTCCACCGCGTCCATCCACTCCGCGAACGGACGCTGGTGCATGACCACGAGCGCGGTCGCGCGGTGCCCGAGGCCGAGCCGCCGCGCGCGCTCCGCCGCCACGCCGTGCGGCTCGGGCACCAGGCGCGGGCCCTGGCAGTGATCGCGGTAGCCGCCGCGCGTCCGACACTCGGGCGGCATGCGGCGGCGCCAGCGCGCGGGGGTCAGCGGCCAGTCGTCGGTGATGTCGTTCATCCACCGCGGCGGCACGCGCTCGGCGAGATCGACCACCGCCGCCGCGTCGCCGTCGCTCAGCTCCGCCTGGTCGGCGAAGGCGGGCGCGGCCAGCGCGCCGAGGAGGCACGCGGCGCTCAGGCCGATGAGGACGTGGCGGGGGTTCACGGCGGACCACCCTAAACGATCTCCCCGGCTCTCCACAAAGGGGGTTTGCCTGACTCGCCGCTGCTACGTTCCAGATGTGTCCGACTACGAAGAGATCGGCGAGGAGCGGCTGCGAGCCGTGATCGACGAGTTCGTCGACCGCATGTTCGACGACCTGATGATCGGCTTCTTCTTCCGCAAGGCGAGCAAGGCGCGGATCAAGGAGATGGAGCTGCAGCACGCGGCAGCGCACCTCGGCGCGCAGCGCGAGTACGGCGGCCGACCGCTGAAGGAGGCGCACTCCGCGCACCGGATCATGGGCGGCCACTTCGAGCGTCGGAAGAAGATCCTCGACGACACCCTGCGCGAGCACGGGGTCTCGGACGAGATCCGCGCGCGCTGGATGGCCCACCTCGAGACGCTCCGGCCCCTGATCACCAAGGACGCCGGGAGCGAGTGCCGCTGAGAAGCCCTTGATTTGTGTCTACGAGACACTAATATGACCCGCATGGGTGGAGGCGTGCGGGGGCTGCGGCGCGAGCGAGGGGCGGTGGGGATCGCGGAGGGCGCGCGGCCCGTCTGCGGCCCTGACGACGTGCGCCTGGAGGTGGTCTGCGTCGGCGTCTGCCGCACCGACGTCTACGTCGCGGAGGGGCGCATCCCGGTCCCGGAGGGGCGGGTGCTCGGCCACGAGGTCTGCGGCGTGGTGCGCGAGACGGGAGCGTCGACCCGCGGGTGGGCGCCCGGGGACGCGGCGATCGTGATGCCGTCGATCGCGTGCGGGCGCTGCGATGGCTCGGGCTGCCTCGCGCCGCAGATGCTCGGGATCGATCGCGACGGCGCGTTCGCGGACCAGGTCGTCGTGCCGGCCCGCGCGCTGCACCGGCCGCGCGGGCTGCCGATGCGGCTGGCCGCCTACGCCGAGCCGATGGCGGCCTCGATGGCGGTGCTGGACCTGGATCTGCCGCGCGAAGGGCGCGGCGTCGTGCTCGGAGCTGGGCGCATCGCGACGCTGACGCTGCGGGTGCTGCGCGACGCGGGGTTCACGTCCGTGACGATGCACGGGCCGCGGGACGGGCGGCTCGAGCGAGGCGGCTTCGACTTCGTGATCGAGACCGCGGCCACGGCGGAGACTCTCGCGGTGGCCCTCGCGGCGCTGCGCTGCGGAGGCACCCTGGTCCTGAAGAGCCGCCCCCACGCCCCGGTGCCGCTCGACGTCGCGGCCGCGGTGCAGCGTCGGGCGCGGATCGTGGCCGCGCGCTACGCGGAGATGGACGCGGCGATCGCGCTCATGCGGCGGGCTCCCGAGCTGGTCGCCGATCTGCTCGGCCCGGTGCTCTCGCTCGAGGCGTTCGACGTCGCCTTCGCCTCGCGCGAGGACACGAAGACCTTCTTGACACCCCTCGACGACCCACAGGCGGTCTGGGCGCGGGCGCGCGGGGGCGCCTGATGTGCGGCGTAGTCGGCGTGGTGGGTCCTGGCGTGGACGCCTCGATGCTCCGCGCGGGGATCGGCGCGATCCGTCACCGCGGCCCCGACGGCGAGGGCGTGTTCGTCGACCCGGCGCGCGTCGCGGGCCTCGCGCACGCGCGCCTCGCCCTGGTGGGGATCGCCGACGGGGCGCAGCCGATCGCGAGCGAGGACGGGCGCGTGGTCGTGAGCGTCAACGGCGAGATCTACGGGCACGCGGCGCTCCGCGCGGAGCTCGAGGCGCGCGGACACCGCTTCCGGACCCACAGCGACAGCGAGGTCGCGCTGCACCTCTACGAAGAGCACGGCGACGCGTTCGTGGAGCACCTCCGGGGCGAGCTCGCGATGGTGCTCTGGGACGGGGCTCGACGGAGGCTCCTCGCCGCGCGCGACCGCTTCGGCGTCAAACCTCTCGTGTGGGCTGCGCACGACCGGCGCGTGCTCGTGGCGTCCGAGGCGAAGGCGCTCTTCGCGATGGGGGTGCCGGCGCGATGGGACGCGCGCTCGCTCGCGCATGTCGCCACGCACCAGTACTTGCCCCCGTCGCGCACGATGTTCGCGGGCGTGTTCGCCGTCCCGCCGGCGCACGTGATGGTCGTCGAGCGCGGGGAGGCGCGCCTGCGCCGCTACTGGGATCCGGCGCGGCGCGACCCGCGACCGAGCACGCCCGAGGAGCTCGACGCGGCGCTCGAGGAGGCGGTGCGGCTGCGCGCTCGGGCCGAGGCGCCGGTGGCCTTCGCGCTGAGCGGTGGGCTGGACTCCGCGTCGGTCGTCGCGCTCTCCGGGGTGGCGGCGCCGCGCACGTTCGGGGTGCGCTTCGACGGCGCCGCGTGGGACGAGTCGGCGTTCGCGCGCGAGGTCGCGACCCACGTCGGCGCGGAGCACGAGGTCGTCGACGTGAGCCGGGACGTGATGCTCGACGCGCTCCCGGACGCGGTCGCCTCCTCGGAGGGGCTGGCCATCAACGGGCAGCTCCCGGCCAAGCTCGCCCTCGCCCGCGCCATCGAGCGCGCGGGGTGCAAGGCGGTGCTGACGGGCGAAGGCGCGGACGAGGCGCTGCTGGGCTACCCGCATCTGGTCATGGACGCGCTCCGCGACGAGCCGGACGCGCAGCAGCGCGCGCGCGTCGAGGCCGAGAGCGGCGTGTGCCGCGGCGTGATGCTCGCCGACGGGCAGCCGCCGAGGCTCGAGGCGGTGGAGCGCGCGCTGGGCTTCGTGCCGAGCTGGCTCGAGGCCAAGGCCCTGCTGGGCGCGCGGGTGCAGGCGTTGCTCGCGGACGGCGTCGAGGTCGAGCCGGAGCGGGTGTTCGGCGCCCTGCTCGCCGAGGTCGACCTGGGGGCCTCGTCGGAGCCGCGGCCCGCGCGCTCGGCGTGGCTCTGGACGCAGCTCGCGCTCGCCGGCTACATCCTGCGCACGCTGGGGGACGGGACGGAGATGGCCGCCTCGGTGGAGGGCCGCACGCCGTTTCTGGACCACCACGTGTTCGAGGTCGCGCTGCGGCTGCCTCTCGAGGCGCGCATCCGCGACGGCGTCGAGAAGCACGCGCTGCGCGCTCGCATGCGAGGGCGGCTGCCCGAGCGGGTGGTGACGCGGCGCAAGCACCCCTTCCTCGCGCCGCCGCTCCTCGGCGCCGACGATCCGCGCGTGATGGACGTCTTGCGGAGCGGAGGACCGAGCCCGTTCTTCGATCGGGAGCGGGTCGAGGCCGCGCTGGTGCGGCAGGGCGAGCTCTCGCTCGAGGATCGCGCGGCGGCGGAGCCGGCCCTCATGCTCGCCTTCACCGCGACGCTGCTGCAGCGCCGCTTTGGACTGGGAGACGCGCGATGAGCTGGTGGGAAGGCCTCTACGACGAGCTGCTCGCGGACGTGCTGCTCGAGCGGGCGGACGACGACGACGTGCAGACGATCCGCTTCCTCTTCGACCGGCTGGGGCTCGCGGCGGGCCAGCGCGCCTTCGACCAGTGCTGCGGCATCGGCAGCCTCGCGCTCCCGCTCGCCGCGCGCGGGCTGTCCGTGGTCGGCGTCGACCAGGCGGCCGCGTACGTGGAGCGTGGCCAGGCGCGGGCCGAAGCGCGCGGCCTGGACGTGCGCCTGCACGCGGGTGACGCGCGCGCCTTCGTCCCCGACGCGCCCTGCGACGCGGCCTTCAACTGGTGGACGAGCTTCGGCTACTCGGCCGACGACGACGACAACCAGCGCATGCTCGCGCGCGCCTTCGAGAGCCTGCGCCCGGGAGGTCGCTTCGCCCTCGACACGATGAACCTCCCCGGCGTGCTGCGCGGCTTCCAGCCGAGCGTGGTGACCCGGCGCGAGACGCCGCGCGGGGAGGTGACGCTGGTGCGGGAGACGCGGCTCGATCTCGGCCAGGGAATGATGCACAAGACGTGGACGTACTTCTTGCCGAGCGGTGAGCGCGTGAGCCACCAGAGCGCGGTGCGGCTCTACCTGCCGCACACCCTCGTCGCGTTGCTGGAGGACGTGGGCTTCGAGGACGTGACGCTCTACGGCAGCGTGGGGGGAGATCCGCTGTCGCTCGACGGGGCGCGGTGCATCGCCGTCGCGCGGAGGCCGGCGTGACGGACTGGGCGTCGACGCGGCGCGCGCTCTACGCGGGGGAGCGCCTGCTGCTCCCGCCCACCGACGCGTCGCTCGAGGCGGTGGACGCGGCGCGCGCGCTGCTGGCGCGAGAGCTCGGGCTGGACGACGTCCGGCGCGCGCACGAGCGGCTCTCGCCGGAGGCGCTGTTCGAGCGCATCGGTCGCGTGCGACGCGCGCTCTTCCTCGAGCCCTCCTGGCACGACCGCGTGCGGGACGTGATCGCGGCGTGCGGCGTCGAGCCGGGCGGCGTCGCCTTCGACCCGATCCGACTCCGCGTGGTCTCGCACCGAGGTCACGAGAACCCCCGCGCGAAGGCCGTCTATCTCGCCCACCGGGACACCTGGTACGCCCACTCGCAGTCGGTGATCACCTGGTGGATCCCCCTCGACGATCTGCCGGAGGAGGAGACCTTCGTCTTCTACCCCGAGCGCTTCGACCGACCGGTCCCCAACGAGTCCGAGATCTTCGAGTACGGCGCCTGGGTGCGCGAGGGCTGGGACCTGAAGATCGGCTGGCAGAACCGGGACCACGGCCTGAAGGCCAAGTACCCGGGCGTGATCGGCGAGCCCGACCCGGGGCGCGCCGAGGGCTTCGCGTGCCGACGCGGCGAGAACCTCCTCTTCAGCGGGGCGCAGTTCCACCAGACGCGCCCGCAGGCGCGCGACACGACCCGCTACAGCCTCGACTTCCGCGTCGTCTGCCTCGCCGATCACGAGGCCGGGCTCGGCGCGCCCAACGTCGACAACCGCTCGCGCGGCGAGGCGCTCACCGACTACGTGCGCACCGAGCGATGAGCCTGCTGGCGGAGATCCACGCCCACGCGACGGAGCGACCGGACGCGATCGCCATCGCGGAGCGGGGCCGACCCGCCCTCAGCTACCGCGCGCTCGTCGAGGCCGCGGCCGCGCTCGCCGCCCGGCTGCGCGCCGAAGGCGTCGGCCCCGAGCAGGTGGTGGCGCTCGCGATGGAGAAGTCGACCGAGTGGGTGATCGGCGCGCTCGCCGCGTGGTGGTGCGGAGCCGCCTGGATGCCGCTGGACCCGGGCCTCCCCGCGGTCAGGCGTCGACGTCTCCTTCGCGTGGCGGACGCGAAGATGGCGCTCGTCTCGCCGCGCACCGGCCACGCCGAGGCGCTCCCCCGCGCGATCCCGGTCACGCTCGAGCGCGGGGAGGGAGCGGCGCCGTTCGCGCGCGTCCCCGCGGACACCCTCGCCTACGTCATCTTCAGCTCCGGCTCCACCGGAGCGCCGAAGGGGATCGCGGTGACCTGGGCGGGCCTGCCGTCCATGCTCGCCGCGCAGCGGGAGGCGTTCTCGCTCGGCGCCGGCGATCGCTGCCTGTGGGTGCTGTCGACGAGCTTCGACGCCTCGATCTCGGACGTGTTCACCGCGCTCGGCGCGGGGGCGAGCCTCCACATCGAGCCGCCGGCCAGGACCCCGACCGCGCTGATCGAGCAGCTCGCGCGCTGCGCGATCACGCACGTCGACTTGCCGCCCGCGATGCTCGCGAAGATGTCTCCCGACGACGCGCCGGAGACGCTCCGCACGGTGATCATCGGCGGCGAGGTCTGCCCGGCCGACGCCGTCCGGCGGTGGGCGGCGCGCGTGCGTCTGGTCAACGTGTACGGGCCGACCGAGGCGACGGTCTGCACGAGCCTCGCGCGCTGTGACCCGAACGCGGAGCACGGGGCGCGCATCGGTCGCCCGCTGCCCGAAGTGATCTATCGGCTCGTCGAGGGCGAGCTCTGGATCGGCGGGGGTCAGGTCGCGCGCGGCTACCTCGGCGAGGGGCCCGCCGATCGCTTCGTCGAGCGGGAGGGAGAGCGCTACTTCCGGACGGGCGATCGGGTGAGCCGCCTCGCCGACGGGGAGTACACCTGGCGCGGGCGCGTGGACCGCCAGTTCAAGCTGCGCGGCGTGCTCGTCGCTCCCGAGGAGGTGGAGGCGTGCCTGCGCGCGCACACCGGCGTGGAGCGGGTCGCGGTGGTCTGCCGCGCGCTCGGCGCCCGGGACGCCCTGGTGGCGTTCTACGAAGGCAGCGCGCCGACTGACGCGCTGCTGGCGCACGCAGCCGCGCAGCTGCCGCGGTCGCTGGTCCCCGCGCAGGTGGTGCACGTGCGCGCGCTGCCGCTCGGCCCGACCGGCAAGGTGGACCTGGCGTCGCTGCGGTCGCGCCCCCTCGGCCACCGCGCGCCTCGCGGCGGCGCGCCCCGGACCTCGACCGAGCGCGCGGTCGCGGCGCTCTACGCGGAGGTGCTCGGGCTGGAGGAGATCGGGCGCGAGGACGAGCTCGACGCGCTCGGCGGCGACTCGTTCGCCCTGGTGGAGCTGGTCGCGCGGGCGGCGGCGCGAGGGCTCTCGCTGGGACCGGAGCTGGTGGCCGATCACGGCAGCGTCGCGGCGCTCGCGGCGGCGCTCGACCGGGGCGCGAGCGGGGTGATGCGCATGGACGCGCTGCGCGAGGCGGCCGTCCCGTCGGCTGCGCTGGCGCGGGCCATCGCGTCGAGGCGCGCTCCTGCGGGTCATCCCTCGCGCCCTGCTTCGCGCGCGCCGCGGCGCGTGCTGCTGACGGGCGCGACCGGCTTCTTGGGGCGGCGCCTGCGGCGGGCGCTCGAGGCGCGCGCCGACCGGGTGATCTGCCTCGTCCGCGATCCCGCGCGGGGGGAGGGGCGAGGCGAGCTCGTGGGAGACGTCTCGCGCCCTTCGCTCGGCCTGCGCGAGGCGCGCTGGCGCGCCCTCGTGGACGAGGTCGACGCGGTCGTGCACTGCGCGGCGACGGTGAGCCTCGCGCGCTCGTTCGAGGCGCTGCGCGCGACCAACGTGTCGGGCACGGCCGAGGCGCTCAGGCTCGCGTGCGAGGCGGGCGCGTCGTTCCACTGCTGCTCGACGCTCTCGGTCTTCGTCTCGACGGACCGCGCGGAGCGCGTCGCGCGCGAGGACGACGACCTCCGCGACGTTCGGCGGGTCTACGGCGGCTACGCGCAGTCCAAGGTCGCGGCCGAGCTCGTCGTCCGGTACGCCGAGGGCGCCATCCCGATCACGCAGTACCGGCTCGGGCTGCTCACCGGGGCGCGGGACGACGCGGCGGCGCCGCCGCACGACTGGCTCGGCATGCTCGTGCGCGGGCTGGCGCGCGTGGGCGCGTGGCCAGACGACGCGGACCCCGAGCTGGCCTTCGACGTCACCCCGGTCGACCACGCGGCCGACGCGATGGCGCGGCTCGTCACCCGCGCCGAGCCGGGCCTCGCGCTCGAGACGTTTCACATCGCGGCCGCCCACGCCACGCGGCTCACCGCGCTGATCGAGGCGATGCGCGCGGAGGGCGTCTCGCTCGAGCCCGTTCCGTCCGCGCGCTTCGCGCGGCGCCTCGGAGACGACGACCTCGTCGACGCCGCGACCCGGCTGGCGCTCTCCCGCGCCCTCGGATCCTCCGACGAGCGACGCGCGCTCGAGCTCTTCCAGGCGACCCGGGCGCGCTTCGACCTCTCTCGCGCGAGCGCGGCGGGCGTCGTGGCGCCGGAGCCCGATCCGCGTCTGCTCCGACGCTACGTGCGTCGTATGCTCGAGTCATCGTGAGGGCGCGGACAGGAATGGTGCTCGGCAAGTTCATGCCGCCGCACCTCGGCCACGTGTACCTGGTCGAGCTGGCGCGGCAGTACGTCGAGCGGCTGACCGTCGTCGTCGGCACGCTGCCGGACGAGCCCATCGACGGGGCGCTGCGCCACGCGTGGATGCGGGAGCTGTTCCCCGACTGCGACGTGGTCCACCTCGACGAGGTGCTCCCGCAGGATCCCAGCGAGCACCCGGAGTTCTGGGCGCTCTGGGAGGCGGCGCTGAGGCGCGTGTTGCCGGACGGGCCGCTCGACTGCGTCTTCGCCTCCGAGACGTACGGGCATCGGCTCGCGGAGGTGCTGGGCGCGGAGTTCGTGCCCGTCGATCGAGGGCGCACCGTGATGCCGGTGAGCGGCACCGCGGTGCGCGAGCGGCCGCTCGCGAACTGGAAGTACCTGCCGCCTTGTGTGCGCCCGTACTTCGTCACGCGCGTGTGCGTCTTCGGCCCGGAGTCGACGGGGAAGAGCACGCTCGCCCGCGCGCTGGCGAGGGAGCTCGACACGGTCTGCGTGCCCGAGTACGCGCACACGCTCATCGCGGAGCAGGACGGCGAGCTGACCTACGAGGACATCCCCCGCATCGCGCGCGGTCAGCGGGCCTCCGAGGACGCGCTCGCGCGACACGCGAACCGGGTGCTGATCTGCGACAGCGATCTGTTGACCACCACGATCTGGTCGGACGAGCTCTACGGCGACTGCCCGGCGTGGATCCGGGAAGAAGCCGAGCGGCGCCGATACGATCTCCATCTCCTCTGCGACGTGGACGTGCCCTGGGTCGACGACGTCCACCGCTATCGCCCCGAGGACCGCCGCGCCTTCTTCGACGCGTGTGAGCGCGCGCTCACGACACGCGGGCGGCCCTACGTCGTCATCCGCGGCGACTGGGCCGAGCGAGAGGCCGCCGCGCTCGAGGCGGTGCGCGCGCTCCTCTCCGAGGGCTGATCGGCGCGCTCGATCGCGCGGTCGAGCAGCGAGCGGAGGGCGTACATCTCCTCGGCTCCGAGCCCCTGGCCGATGAAGGTCGCGCCGTAGACGAACCCGCCGAGCGCGAGCGCGACGGGGATGGCGATCAGCGCCCATGGCGCGTCGCCGAGCGTCCACTGACTCAGGCCGGCGATCAGCCCCGCGAGCCCGAGCGCGCCGAGCACGCCGTAGAGGGCCATGAACATGGTCCAGACGTGCGGGTGCGGCGAGAAGCGCCCGTGGAGCTGGGGCGCGGGCGGCGCGTCTTCGTCGTCGGCGTCCGGGAGCCGGACCTCGAGGTGCAGCTGCGGCGACCAGAAGTGCCGCGCCTCTTCCCGCACGCCGAGCACGGCGTGGCGGCGGAAGAGGGTGCCGGTGAGCCGTGGGTGCGCCTCGAGCAGCGGCGGGAGCGCGCCCAGCACCGCCGAGGGATCCGCGTGCGGCAGCACGAACGTCGGTCGCATGCGAGGGCGGTCCATCCGGGACATGTCGCCGCCACGCGCATCGGCGCCTTGGGATCACTCACGGATCGAGCGCGGCCAGGCGGCGCTCGAGGAAGCGGCGCTCGACGTCGTTGTTCACCAGGGCGAGGGCCGCGCGGTAGGCGCCGCGCGCCTCCTCGGTGCGCCCGAGCCGACGGAGGAGCTCCCCGCGCGCGGCGGGCAGCAGGTGGTAGTGGGCCAGGGTCCCGCGGGCGGCGAGCGCGTCGAGCAGGCGCAGGCCCTCCTCTTCGTCGCCGTTCATCGCGATCGCGACAGCGCGGTTCAGCTCGACCACGGGCGACGGCTCGAGGCGGAGGAGCACGTGATAGAGCCCCGCGATCTGGCGCCAGTCGGTGTCGGCGGGGCGCTCGGCCTGGGCGTGCAGCGCCGCGATCGCGGCCTGGATCGCGTAGCCTCGCGGGGGCCGCTCCCGCAGCCCCTCCTCGACCAACGGCAGCGCGCGGGCGATCTGCGCCCGGTCCCACAGGCCCCGGTCCTGGTCCTCGAGGAGCACGAGCTCTCCGAGCGCGTCGACCCGCGCGTGGCGGCGCGCGTCGTGGAGCAGCATGAGCGCGAGCAGGCCCTTCGGACCCGGCTCCCTCGGCAACAGCGTGCTGACCAGCTCCGCGAGCCGGATCGCGGTCCCGCAGAGATCCTTGCGAACGAGCGCGTCCCCGGCGGTGGCCGCGTAGCCCTCGTTGAAGACCAGATAGAGCGCGTGCAGCACCGCGTCGATCCGCTCCGGGAGCTCCTCGGGGGCCGGCACGCGGTAGGGGATCCTCGCCCCGCGGATCTTCTTCTTCACCCGGACCAGGCGCTGCGCCATCGCCTTCTCGTCGACGAGGAAGGCGCGCGCGATCTCGGGCGTGGTCAGGCCGCAGATGGCGCGGAGCGTGAGCGCGATCTGCGCGTCGGCGGCGATCGCGGGGTGGCAGCAGGTGAAGACCAGCCGCAGCATGTCGTCGCGCGGCCCGAGCTCGAGCAGCTCGTCCGCCGCCGGCGCGAAGGCGCTCTCGATGTCCGCGACCGCCTTCAGCTCCGCGCGCTTGTCGGCGAAGCTGCGGCTGCGGCGGATGCGGTCGATGGCCTTGTTGCGCGCCGCGCGGAGCAGCCACGCGCGGGGCTCGTCGGGGAGGCCCTCGGCGGGCCACTGGCTGAGCGCCGCCTCGAAGGCCTCGTGAACCACCTCCTCGGCGCGGTCGAAGTCGCCGAGGAGACGGATGAGCGGCGCGACGATCCGACCGTGCTCTTCGCGATAGAGCCGATCGACCTCGGCGCGCACGCTCATGAGGGCGCGGTCAGTCAAACGTCATGATGGGGCGGATCTCGATGGATCCGTTGCGCGCCGCGGGGATCTTCGCCGCGATGCTGCAGGCCTCGTCGAGGTCCGGCGCCTCGATGAGGTAGTAGCCGCCGAGCTGCTCGCGGGTCTCCGCGAAGGGGCCGTCGGTCTTGACCGTCTTGCCGTCCCGGACCCGGACCGTGGTGGCCGTGTCGACGGGCTCGAGGGCCTCACCCCCCTTGAAGTGCCCCGACTTCACGATGCCCTCGGTGAAGGTGCCGTACTCGGCGATGACCGCCTGCATCTCCTCCGGCGTCATGTCCTTGGCGACCTTCTCGTCCTCGTAGATCAACAACAGATATTGCATGTCTTCCCCTTTGGTGAAGGATACCCGTTTCTCAGCTCGCCGGGGTGATCACCCCGAGCACGGCGCCCGTGGGGTCCGAGAACATGCCGAAGCGCCCGACGCCCGGCACGTCCATCAGCTCGCCGAGCTTCTTCGCCCCGTTCCGCTCGGCGCGCGCGACCGCGTCGTCGGCGTTCTCGACCGTCACGTACTGCAGCCACATGCTCGGGATCTCGGCCGTCGGCTTCTTCATCAGGCCGCCGCGCATCGCGTCGCCGTTCTTCAGCACGAAGTAGGTGCCGTTCGGCATCTCCATCGAGTCGTTGGTCCAGCCGAGCACGCCCTCGTAGAAGGCGAGCAGCTTCTCGGGGTCGTTCGCCCACAGCTCGTTCCAGTGCCAGCTGCCCGGCCCTTCCGTCGCGGGAGGCTCACCCTCGGCCGCGTGGAACAGCACGAGCGCGGCGCCCTCGGGATCGGTGATCGGCTGCATGCGACCCACCGTCGGCACGTCGAACGCGTCGGCCAGGAGCTTGCCGCCGTGCTTCACCACCTTCTTCGCGGTGGCGTCGACGTCCTTCACCGAGACGTAGCTGAGCCAGTGACTCGGCACGCCCTCCTGCTGAGGCTTGGTCAGCCCGGCGACGCTCGTCTCGCCGTGCATCAGCAGGGTGTAGTCGAACCCCGGCATCTCGGCGTCCTTCGCCTTCCAGGGCAGCGTCTCCGGGTAGAACGCCTTGGCGCGCTCGACCTCCGCAGTGACCAATTCGAACCAGTTGAACTTACCGTAATCGTAGGACATTTGTCGTTCCTCCCGTTGTCTCGCCTTCTCGGCTTCATCCCCTGGTCGAACGGGCTCCGCGAGAATCGACACGCCTGATGATTTTTTTCTCGAGGCAGCGCGAAACCCGGGCTGGGTAGCCGTGAAACGACGAGCTTGGAACCTCGGCCCGGCGCCGCTGTCCTTCGCGCATGGCGCGAGAGGCATGGACGATCGGGCTGTTCGTGGCGGGGGTGACGCTCGCGTCGATCGCCGCGCTCGACTGGCTGGGGTACGCGGCGTTTCTCTTCCGGGCGGGGCTTCCGTGAGGGGCGACCTGCGGTGGATGGAAGAGCTGATCCGGATCGGTGACCCGCTCACGCTGGGGCTGACGGCCTGGCTCTGCGTCGCGCTCTTCGCGTCGGGGTTCGCGCTCGTCGCGACCCGGCGCGCGTGGCCGGTCGCACTGAGCGCGACGATCCTGACGACGTTCCTGGTCGCGTCGGTGGCGGCGCTGGCGTGGCAGCGCTGGCAGATGGTCAGGGTTTTCACGAGGGAGGCGGAGCCAGGCCTGTTCTGGTGGGGGATCGCGGCCAGCTGGGAGATCACCACCGCGCATCTGCTCGGGCCGGCGCTGGTCCTCGCGGCGCCGTGCACGCTCCTCGCGCTGGGGCGCGTGAAGCCGGGCGCCCGCGGGTTCTGCGCCGCCGCGGCCGTGCTCGTCGCCGCGGCCGGCGCGAGCCACGTCGTCGCGATGCACGGGCTGTGGCGTGGGTTCTTGCGGATTGGATGCGAGCCGTTCTGGACCCGCGTGGCGGCCGAGATCGCAGGCTTCTCGCACGCAGCGCCGTGGCGGGAGGCCGCGCTGGTCGCCGTGGCGATCGCGACCTTCGGCGCGCTGCTCGTCTCGCGGCTCCGCAGCGGGCGACGCTCGAGCCCGTCCGCGCGAGCGCTGGCGGCGGTCGTGTTCGTGGTCGGCGCGCTCGGCTTCGGCCTGACACGAGGCCACGCCCACGACGCGCGCAACGCCCGCTCGCTGAGGAGCGACTCGATGCCGTCCCGGCTCGACCTGCCCACGGTCCCCGAGGCGCAGAGAGACCGCTGCGAGAGAGACGCGTACGGCCCCACCCTGGAGATCGACGCGGCCGGCGAGGCCCGGCTCGACGGCGTGGCGCGCGATCCGGAGGCGGTGGTCGAGCATCTGTCCACGCTGCGCCGCAACTGGAGCGTCTTGCATCCGCGGGAGCCGTTCGACGGCCGGCTGTACCTCGTGGCGCCCAAGGCGTGGCCGGAGGCGGCCGCGCGATGGCTCACCCGAGCCAAGTCGGCAGGATGGACCGAGGTCGCCGACCTCTACCTGGACGTGGAGCTCGTGCGCACGCGGACGATGGGTGAGGTGCGGGTGGAGCGCCGCTGCGCGGTGGCCCGTCGACCGGTGTCGCGCTGATCGCTCACGGCGCTGGCGGACAAGCCGGCGCGGAGGCTCCCAGCGCGGCGGCCTGCGCGCGGACGGCGTCGAGCGTCACGGGACCACCGACGCCGGCGCGCAGGCGCGCGATGCGCGAGCGCTGCGCCGCGATGGCTTGTCGAACCTGGTCGTTGGTGGCGGCCTGCTCCGCCCGATCGAGGTCGGGCGCGAGGCGCGCGAGGGTGACGGAGACGGCGTGCGGCGTCGCCGCGTCGCCGAGCCGATCGAGGGAGAGCCGCGTGGCGGCGACGAGCGAGGGCGCGACGTCGACGCCGCGGTCGGCGCAGCGGCGGTAGTGGAGCGGGGTGCCGCGTCCGGTGCGCTCTCGGGCCCGCGCGAGGGGGAAGCAGAGGCGGTGTCGACGCGGGTCGGTGGCGTAGGCCCGCTCGAGCGCGGGGCGCGCGCCCTCGGCGTCGCCGCTCGCGAGCAGCGCGAGGCCGAGCAGCTCCCGCGCGTCGTTGGATCCGGGCGCCAGCGCCGCCAGACGGCGCGCGCTCTCGGTCGCGTCCACGCCGAGGCGGAGCTGGGCGCGGGTCAGGCCGGCCCACGCGCGGTCGTCGCGCGGGGAGGCCTCGATCGCCGCGCGGTACGCCTCGGCCGCCGCGCTCGGGTCCGCTGCGCGCGCCGCGCGTACGCCGTCCGCGTAGGGATCGGCGGGCGGCCCCTCCTCGGAGCACGCCGCCGCCATCAGGGCGAGCGAGGCGAGGATCGCGAGGCGGCGGCGCACCGTCCGAGGGTACGACACCCGCGGCGATCCGGCTCGACCCGCGACTACGCCGCGCTGCCCTTGCGCGAGCCCTTCGCCTTCTTGGAGGGCGTCGGGCCGCTCTTCATGACGAAGCGGTGGTCCTCCACGAGCTTCAGGAGATCGAACGCGCTCACGATGCCGACGACCTTCTTCTCGTGGGTCACGACGACGTGGTGGAGCTTCTGCTTGCGCATGATGCGGGCCGCGACGCTGGCGTCGTTGTAGGCCGGCACGGCGCGCACGCCCTCGGTCATGAGCTGGGAGATGTGCGCGCCGCCGGGGTGCTCGGCGACGAGGTCGGTGCTGGTGACGATGCCGACGGCCTCGCCGCTCGGGCCCACGACGGGCACGGCCGAGATCTTGTTTCGCTGCATGAGACCGCGGACGTGATCCACGGTGTGGTGCGGCTCCGCGGTGATCACTCGCTTGGCCATGACGTCGCTGACTTTGGCGTTCATCTCGATGGGGCTCCTTCTCGGGGCTCCCCAGGTACGCCCCCGCGCGCGGTTGTCACCAAGGGGAGGCGACACGAAAAAGAGCGCCCCGGCGAACCGAGGCGCTCTCGAGTTGGAGAGGGGCTCCGATCAGCGGTCGATGGTGTCGGCCGAGGGGCCGCTGTCGCGCTGCTCGATGTCGCCGCTCGGGATGTTGAACTCCACGCGGCGGTTCTGCGCGTGCTCCGCCGTCGTGCTCGCGTTCTCCACCACGGGGCGGTCCGGGCCGTAGCCGTGCGCCTCGAGGCGGCTCGCGTCGACGTCGCCGCGCTCGACGAGGAACTCGACGACCGCCTCCGCGCGCTGCTGACTGAGGGTCATGTTGCGCTCGCGGCGGCCGCGCGCGTCGGTGTGGCCCTCCACGCTGATCCGCGCGATCTCGGGGTGGGCGTTGATGACCCGCGCGACGTTCAGCAGCAGCGCGAAGCTGCGGCGCTGGATGGTCGCGCGGTTCGTGCGGAAGTAGACGTGGTCGAGGATCTCCAGCCGGCCGTCCTCGATGACGACCTGCTGCTCCTCGGCGCAGCCGTGGTTCTCGACCGGGCCGGGCTCGTCGGGGCAGTTGTCCCGGCGGTCGACCACGGTGTCGCCGTCGCGGTCCGCGTCGGGGCAGCCGCGGTTCTCGACCACGCCCGGCTCGTTGACGCACTCGTCGGCCGCGTCGAGCACTCCGTCGCCGTCGTTGTCCGGGTCGGGGCAGCCGTCCTCGTCCTCGTGCTGGTCGACGTCCTCGGGGTCGTCGGGGCACTGGTCGGCGACGTCGTTCAGGCCGTCGCCGTCACGGTCGCCCACCTCGTCGGGGCAGCCGTCCGCGTCGTCGACCTCGTTGACCGTCTCCGGCTCCATCGGGCACTCGTCGGGCTCGTCGAGGATGCCGTCGCCGTCGTTGTCCGGGTCGGGGCAGCCGTCCTCGTCCTCGAAGCTGTCGACGTCCTCGGGCTGGTCTCGGCACTGGTCCACCGAGTCCATGATCCCGTCGCCGTCGCGGTCTCCGTCGACCTCGTCCTCCGGCTCGGGCATGGCCCAGCCGACGGTGGCGATGAGGCGCAGGTCGGGGCTGCCGAAGCCGCGCGCGAGGCCGGGGCCAGCCGCGAGGCCCGCGACGACGCCGCTCTCGTGGAAGAACTTCGCGCCGCCCGTGGCCTCGACCGCGGTGCCGTCACGCTCGCCGATGAGGGCGAACGCGGTCGCGCCGTAGACCTGCGCGACCAGGTCGAGGTGGGTGCGCGGCGCGCTCTCGTCGCGCCAGACCGCGTAGCCGAGGCCGAGCCCGTAGGTGAGCTCGTGGCGGAACTGGAGGTTGGTCATCGCGCTGGTCTCCTCGCGGACCAGGGCGCCGACGTTCAGCACGATGCGCAGATCGTCGGTCGGGCGGAGCTCGCCGAGCAGCTCGGGGTGCAGGGTGAGGAAGGGTTCGCCGCGGTAGCTCCCGTCGATCGAGGTCGGGAAGGTGCCCGTGACCTGCAGGCCGAGGGTGCCGGGGTCCTCGTCCTCGCCGAAGAGCCGGACGCGCGCGCCGAGATAGGCGTCCCCGAGGCCGGCGCCGTCGGCGACGGGCGCGCCGACCCGCATCGCCTCCATCTCGCTCGCGCCGTCCATCACCATCGTGATGGGCAGCCCCGCGAAGATCACGAGCCGATCGAAGAGCCCGAAGCCGAGCCCGAGGGTGCCGTTGAGCTGATGCTCGACGATCGAGAACTCCTCGGAGCCGGTGTCGCCACGCATGCCCTCCCACACGAGCGGGTTGAGGCCGTAGTCGACGTGGAGCTGCGCGCTGAGGCGCACGTGCCCGAAGTCACCAGGCCTGCTCAGGTGGAAGTCGTCTTCGGTCGTCTCCGACGCGCGGAAGCGGTTGAGGGTGCCCGACTGGGCGCTGGCGAGCCCAGGCGCGAGGAGCGCCAAGAGGAGCGCGGAGAGGGTGAGCGTTCGGAGCTGAAGCATGAAGGTGGTCCCCTGATCTCTCGAGGTCGATGGGAGCGAAGTTCGTGATGCGCGCCCGCTCGAGCGGGCGCGCGCGGCCCTAGCGGCGGCGCCGGAGGAAGAGGCCCGCCATCGCGAGCGCGAGGAAGATGCCGGCGGGGAGACTACCGCGTCCCGGGGTCGCGGCGCAGAGGGCGCCGCCCGACAGGCCGCCACCGGTGACCGGCCCGTCGTCCTCGGGGTCGAGGTAGTCGGGGATGCCGTCGCCGTCGCCGTCCTGCGCGTCGTCGGGGTTGCCGTCGCCGTTCGGGTCGCCGTTCTCGTCGGCCGTCGGGACGCCGTCGCCGTCGTCGTCGGGGTCGAGGTAGTCGGGCGTGCCGTCGCCGTCGGTGTCCTGGGTGGGCGGCCCCTCGAAGCGCGTGTGGATGCCGTCACCGTCGTCGTCGACGTCGAGCACGTCGATGATGCCGTCGCCGTCGGTGTCGGGGTTGGTCGCCGCGGTCCCGTCGAGCGTCGGGTCGTAGGCGTCGTCGAGCCCGTCGCCGTTCGTGTCCATGCCGCTCGGCGTCACGTCGGGCACGCCGTCGCCGTCCGCGTCGTGGGCCTCGGTCGCGTCCGGGGCGCCGTCGCCGTCGGAGTCGGTGTCCTGGAAGTCCGGCGTGCCGTCCATGTCGGTGTCCGGGACCGGCAGCGCCGTGCCGCCCGCGCCCATGTCCACCACGTCGGCGAAGCCGTTGCCGTCCGCGTCCGCGTCGTCGTCGATGCGGCCGTCGCCGTCCGCGTCGAAGCTCGCGCCGCCGCCCTCGACCACGTCGAGCAGGCCGTCGCCGTCCGCGTCGAGGTCGTAGGCGTCGCCGCGTCCGTCACCGTCGGTGTCGCCCGCGCCCTCCACCGAGTCGGCGATGCCGTCGTCGTCGGAGTCGAGGTCGAGGCGGTTCGGGACGCCGTCGCCGTCGGAGTCGGGCCCGGCCGCCTCTTCGTCGGCGGTCGGGATCCCGTCGCCGTCGTCGTCGGTGTCGTCGTAGTCGGGCATGCCGTCACCGTCGCTGTCGGGGCAGTCACCCGCGGCCGGAGAGGCCGGGGCCGGGCACTCGACCGAGTCGATCACGCCGTCCATGTCGGTGTCGGCCGGGGAGAAGGTCGGGTCCATGTAGTCGAGGATGCCGTTGTCGTCCTCGTCACGGTCGCCGCCGCTCTCGGTGCGGTCGCTCGCCCCGTCGCCGTCGGTGTCGTCGTCGTACCAGTTCGGGAGCCCGTCCTCGTCGATGTCCGTCGGATCCGTCGCCGGGCCCGTGTAGTCCATCGCGTCCTGACGCTCGGTGGCGGTGGTCATGCCGTCGCCGTCGTCGTCGGGATCCTGGAAGTTCGGGGTCCCGTCCATGTCGAGGTCCGGGGTCGGCGCCGGAACGCCGATCACGCCGCCGCACGCCGCCGCGTCCACGCAGTCCGCGTCGAAGGCGTCGTCGAGGCCGTCGCCGTCGGTGTCCACGCCGCTCGGCGTCGTGTCGGCCACTCCGTCGAAGTCGGCGTCGTGCCCTTCGATGGCGTCGTCGATGCCGTCGCCGTCCGCGTCGCTCGAGAGGTAGTCGGGGGTGCCGTCCATGTCCGAGTCCGCGCAGCTCGCGGGCATCGGGCACTCGACGCCGTCGGTGATGCCGTCCCCGTCGCTGTCGAGGTCACGCCAGTCGGCGGGGCCCTCTCCGTCGCGGTTCGGGAGCGGCGCGATGGCGCCGATGACGCCCCCGCAGTCCGCCGCGTCCACGCAGTCGACGTCGAACGCGTCGTCGATGCCGTCGCCGTCCGTGTCCGCGCCCACCGGGGTGATGTCCGGCGTGCCGTCCGCGTCGGCGTCGGTGCCCTCGGTCGCGTCGACGATGCCGTCGCCGTCCGCGTCGAGGTCCTGGTAGTCCGGCGTCATGTCGCCGTCGGTGTCCGGGGTGGGCAGGGCGCCCGCGCCGGTGAGCGCGTCCGCGATGCCGTCGCCGTCGCCGTCGGTCGCGCCGTCCGGCACGCCGTCGCCGTCCACATCGGTCCCGCCCGCCTCGAGGGTGTCGCTCAGGCCGTCGCCGTCCGCGTCGCGGTCGAGGAAGTCGGGGCTCGCGTCGCCGTCGGAGCTCGGCAGGGGCAGGGGCGCCGCGAGGTAGGGGTCGTGCAGCCCGTCGCCGTCCGCGTCGACGTACGCGTCCGCGCGCCCGTCGCCGTCCATGTCCACGCCGCCGCCCTCGACCAGATCGGCGATTCCGTCGCCGTCCGCGTCGAGGTCGAGGTGGTTCGCGATGCCGTCGCCGTCGAAGTCGATCGACATCGGCAGCTCGTCGCACACCCCGTCGCCGCCCGCGTCGGTGCACATCACGAGGGCCGCGTCCTCGTAGTCGAGGATGCCGTTGCCGTTGCTGTCACCGAGGAGCGCGGGGTCGATCTCCTCCGCGTCCGGGATACCGTCGTTGTCGTCGTCGTCGTCCCGCTCGTCGGGCACGAGGTCGCCGTCGGTGTCGATGGACTCGCAGGTGTTCATCGCGCCGCAGATCTCGGTGCCCGCGCACTCGGCCGCGGTGAGGCACTCCGCGCACATGCGGGTCGAGACATCACAGACGGGGGTGGCCGGCGTGCCGGCGCAGTCGGTGTCGTCGGTGCAGCCGGGGACGCAGCTCCCGCTCGGGTCGCAGACGGTGCCGACGCCGCAGTGGTCGTCGATGGCGCACTCGAAGCAGCCGGGCGCGCCGGCCATGGTGGTGCCGCAGACGGGCGTCGCCGCGCTGCAGCCGTTGTCGACCCCGGTCCCCGTCGCGTCGTCCTCGCAGGCCACGCACACGTGGGTGGGCGCGCCCGAGGTGTCGCAGACGGGGGCCGCCGCGCCGCAGCCGAGGTCGGTCCCGCCGCTCGTGTCGTCCTCGCAGGACGCGCAGAAGGCGCTCGTGCCGCTGCCGATGCAGTAGGGCGACGCCATCATGCAGCCGAGGTCGGTGCCCATGCCGGCCATGGTGTCGACGCAGCGCGCGCAGCTCGAGGGCGCGCCGGTGCACACGAAGCCCGGCTCGGTCATGCAGCTCGCGCTGCAGCCGTCGCCCCCGGTCGTGTTGGCGTCGTCGCAGGTCTCGGGCGCGATGATCGCCCCGTCGCCGCAGACCGGGCTGCACATCGAAGGCGCGCCCATGCAGCCGTAGCCGGGCTCGACCGTGCAGGTCGCGCTGCAGCCGTCACCGGGCAGGATCCCGCCGTCGTCGCAGCCCTCGGCGCCGACCACGAGGCCGTCGCCGCAGATCTCGCCGCACGCCGAAGGCGATCCCGCGCAGGAGTAGCCGGGCTCCACGCCGCACGTGGCGCTGCAGCCGTCGCCGCCCGTCGTGTTCGAGTCGTCACAGCCCTCGCTCATGGTCACGACGCCGTCGCCGCAGACCTCCATGCAGCTCGAGGGCGAGCCCATGCAGGAGTAGCCGCTCTCCACGGTGCAGCCCATGCCGCAGCCGTCGCCGGGCATCGTGTTCCCGTCATCGCAGCCCTCGCCCATGGTCACGACGCCGTCGCCGCAGACCTCCGAGCACATCGAGGGCATGCCGGAGCAGGCGTAGCCGGTCTCGACCGCGCAGCTCGCGTCGCAGCCGTCGCCGGGCATCGTGTTCCCGTCGTCGCAGCCCTCGCCCATCAGGACCATGCCGTCGCCACAGATGGGGGCGCACATGGAAGGCGAGCCCATGCAGGCGTAGCCGGTCTCGATCGCGCAGCTCGAATCGCAGCCGTCGCCGGGCATGGTGTTCCCGTCGTCGCAGCTCTCGGTGCCCTCGATCACCGAGTCGCCGCAGGTCGACGGGGTGGTGCAGGCGCTCGCGGTGGCGACCTCGACCGCGTCGAGGGTGTAGGCGTAGCTGAAGGTGACCGAGCCGCCGCCCGGGATCGTCTTGCGGACCGCGAGGCTGACCGCCTCGTCGGCGAAGCGCGTCGCGCCCGTGGCGCAGAGGAAGCCCGGACCGGTGCAGTCCCAGATGGCGTTGCCGCTGCGGTTCGAGAAGCCGCCCGTGCTCACGCGCGCGTCGGGGTCGTTGGAGATCAGGGCCAGGTACGAGTCCGGGCCAGTGGTGGTCGCCGACACGTGGGCGATCGAGGTCGCGGAGCCGTCCCCCTGGCTGACGATGGTGTTCTGCGTGTCGTAGTCGCCCGTGACCGGCTGCATGTTGTCGGGGTCGACGTTGCGGAAGTACGTGACGGTGCGCGGCAGGACGTTGGTGTTGGTCAGAGTGACCTCGACCAGGATGAAGAGACCCTCGTTGAGCACCGAGTACGTGTGGTCGACGTCGATGCCGGCGCGGGTGCCGGACCAGAAGACCGCGCCGCCGCCGCGCTGGCCGCAGACGAGAGGCCGACACTCGGCGCGCGTCCCGGTGAAGCCCCCGGGGATCCCGTTCTCGCTCATCAATGTGCTGTTGAAGTAGCTCGTCCCCCCCACGCTCATGCCGAAGCCCTCTTCGGGGGTCCCGGGCACGAAGAAGTCGCCCTTGTAGCTCATCCAGTCGGTGCGGTCGGGGTCGGCGACGAAGCCGAGCCGCCCTCCGGGCGCCCTGGCGTGCCAGCCCGCGGGCGGGACGGTGCTGGCCCCGAAGGAAGCCGCGGCCGCGGTCCCCACCTCGAGGAGCCTCGAGCGAAGGAACACGTCTGTCGTGGCGTCGACCACTTCGCAGTAGGCATCGCACCCTGCGCCGTCGACGCTGAGACCCATCGAGGTCGTCGGGCACACGTCCCGGCTGTCGGGGACACCGTCGCCGTCCATGTCCTGCGCCGCGACGGGCAGGGCGAGCGAGGTGAGCAAGAAGAAGACGCCGAGCGTCAGGCCTCCGCGCAGCGGGGACAATTCCATCATGGTTGCCATGATCGACGGCTGACGGAAAACCTCAACCGGCTGTGTGGCTGTGCCAGCGGAGGGCTTTCCCCGACGCGCAGGAGGTTCGATGAGGGTTTGACGGGGTGCGCGTCGTGCGCGTCGCAAGCCTTTGTAACGTGAGAGAACTCACGCTTCGACACTTTTTGGCGCTGGATGGCACCGTGCGGCACACCCTGTCGCCACTCCATACGCCCGCGCGGAGTCGGATATACTCCGCCGATGCGACTCTCGTTGATGGGACTGGTGCTCCTGGCGTCGTGCAACGCCGGCCCGGAGCCCCACCCCCCGGACGCCGGCGGAGGCTTCGACGCGCGCGTGGAGGACGCGGGCCCGGCCGAGGACGCCCAGGCGCGCGTGGACGCGGAGCCGCCGACCGAGGACACGGTCGTGGTGGCGCACACGCGAGAGGTTCGCGGGGCGTGGATCGCGACGGTGTGGAACATCAACTGGCCGAGCCGGACGGGGCTGAGCGCGGCCGCCCAGCAGGCGGAGATGGAGCGCCTCCTCGACGCGGCGCAGGCGGCGGGCCTCAACGCGATCTTCCTCCAGATCCGCGCCGAGGCGGACGCCTTCTACAACTCCCCGCACGAGCCCTGGAGCCGCTTCTTGACCGGGACCCAGGGGGTCGACCCGGGCTACGACCCGCTCGCGTTCGCCATCGAAGCCGCGCACGCGCGAGGGCTCGAGCTGCACGCCTGGCTCAACCCCTACCGCGCCCTGACCACGACCGACACCTCGGTCGCCGCCGCCGATCACGTCGTCAACGCGCGCCCCGAGGTGGTCCGACGCTACGGGCGCTACCACTGGATCGACCCGGGGAGCGAGGCGGGGCTGGCTCACACCCTCGCCGTGATCCGCGATGTGCTCGAGCGCTACGACGTCGACGGCGTCCACTTCGACGACTACTTCTATCCCTACCCCGAGTCCGGCTGGACCTTCGACGACGACGCGAGCTACGCGGCCTACACGTCGGCGGGCGGCACGCTCGCGCGGGACGACTGGCGCCGCGACAACGTGCACCGGATGGTCGCGGCCGTGCACGACCTCGTGGCCGAGCTCCGCGCGGACGTGCGCTTCGGCATCTCTCCCTTCGGCATCTACCGCCCCGGCATGCCCGAGGGCATCCGCGGGCTCGACCCCGTCGCCGCGCTCTTCGCCGACCCGATGCGCTGGATGCAGGAGGGGTGGATCGACTACGTCGCGCCGCAGCTGTACTGGCCCACCACCCGCAGCGGACAGGCTTACGACCGGCTGCTCGCGTGGTGGGCGGACCGCGCGGCCGAGCACGGGCGCACGCTGCTCATCGGCAACTACCTCGCCCAGCTCGGGAGCGACGCGGAGTGGAGCCTCGACGAGCTGCGCACCCAGGTCTCCCTGACCCAGGCCGAGCCCGACGCGCAGGGCAACATCTATTACCACATCGACCCCGTCGACGAGGACCGTATGGGCTTCGCGTCGATGCTGGCCGAGGACTTCTACGCGCGGCCCGCCGCGAGCCCTGCGCTCGTGGACGCGACGGGCACGGTGGACGCGCCGACCGTCAGCGTCTCGGGGGCCGACGTCACGGTCACCGCGAGCGGCGCGCTGCGCTCCTTCGCCGCCTACCGCGAGGTCGACGGCGCCTGGCAGCTCGAGCGCCTGGTCCCGGCGGCCACGCCTGCGTTCACGCTCTGGCGAGGGCGCTGGGCCATCAGCGCGATCGACCGCCGAGGCCTGGAGAGCCGCGGACGCGTGGTGGAGATCAGCGTCGGCGACCCGCCTACCGAGCCGCCTCCTCCCGGCGGCGCCGCCTGCACGCACAGCTTCGGCGGCCGCTACGCGCACACCGCGTGCTCGGCGAGCTACCAGTGCTGCGACGGCGCGTGGGCGATGATCGACGCGGGCTGCGGAGCCTGCCTGTGTGTGGAGACGACCGGCGAGACCGGCTGCGGCCTCTGATCAGCGCCGCCGATCTCGAGCGCGCAGCAGGAGCAGGCCCGCGAGCGCGAGGAGCGCGATGGGGGAGCGAGGGCCCCGGGGCATGACGCGGCAGCTGCAGCCCGCGTCCGCTCCCGACAGCCCGCCGTCCGCGGACGCTCCCGCGTCGCCGGAGATCGAGCCGTCGACCACCGCGCCCGCGTCGACGTCGGCGCCGCACTCGGTCGCGCCGCCCGCCGAGTCGAAGGTGAGCGAGCGCCAGCCCTTGGGCTGGTAGGGGCGGGCGAGGGTCGGGTCCTCGGCCGCGCGCGCGACGACGAGGAGGTGATGGTCCTCGCCCTCGGGGACGGCGAGGCAATGCTCGAGGCGGTCGCCGTCGGCCCGCGCGACCTCGACGCCGTCGAGGTAGGCGACGATGGACGCGACGCCGCGCGCGCCAGGGTCGGTGGCGTCGACGGTGAGGGTGACGGCGCCGTCCAGGCGTGCGCCCTCGGTGACGCCTTCCACGGTGAGCTCGGGGCGGAGGGCGTGGGGCGCGGCCACGGGGTCGCCGAGCACCAGGTTGCGCCAGTACACGAACGGGAGCTGGCCGTGGAAGGCCTCGGCCAGGGTCGCGCCGTCCACGTAGGAGACGAGGAGGTCGCGGCTGGGGAAGCAGTTGTTGAGCGGCTCCGCGACCGTGCCGTGCACGCCGGCCACGCCTCGCTCGACCCAGCGCGCGATCGAGACCTGGCTCTCGCCCGTCTCCTCGAAGTTGCGCGGGACCGCGCCGAAGCTCGTGAGGTTGTCGACCACGCTCCCCGGCAGGTAGGTGTTGCCCTCGATCGTCTCGCCGAGGGTCGCGGTGCCGGTGAAGAAGGCGGCGAGCGTGCGCCCGGTCAGGTCGGCTTCGAAGGGGACGCGCGTGGCGGTGAAGCCGCGCGCCTCGAGCTGACCGATGACTCCGTCGTACTGGATGTCGAGGGCGCCGCGCGCGGGGTCACGGCCCTCCATGAAGAGGTACTCGCCGCTCGGGGGCGCCATCGCCTCCCCTTCGAGGGCGCTGTCGAGCAGGCGCTCCGCGTCGGCGTACGAGCGCGCGTGCAGCATGGTCACGAGGATGGGCCGCCAGACCACGCCGCGGTCCTCCACCTCGAAGCCCGGCTCGAAGGCGAGCCCGCGGAGGTAGGGGTTGCGCCACGTGGCCGTCAAGCACATCGAGGCACCACAATCCGCGCTGCGCCCTGGGGGCTGGCCGAGCACGGGGGCGCCGTCGGTCATGGCGCTGTCCCAGAGCGACAGCGCGGCGGCGGTGCTCACCACCTGCTCTGCGGCACCGACGGGGATGTTCACGCGGAGCGGCACGCCGCGGATGAGGAGCGCGGCCTCGATCCGCGCCCGCACGCCGCCGGCCTCGAGACAGGCCCGGAGCGGCTCGAGGAGCGCCGCCTCGTACTCGGCGAGCGAGATCGTGTCCGCCTCGGGCAGGGACAAGAGACAGAGCTGGGCCCGGGGCACGCCGCGCTCGCGCACGTAGCGCTCGGCCAGCGCCACGCTCTCGGGCACGTCGGCGTTCGCGATCACCACGACGCTGTCCGGACCGGGGCTCGCGTGAGCGGACGCGGGCGCGAGGCAGACCAGCAAGACCGCGAGGGAGCGACGCATACCGCATCTCACCACAGCCGACACGACTCGGGAAGGCCGCCGCCCGCTCACAACCTTGCTTGACCCCTTGGCCGTTCCGTCGTTTCGGGGGCGCTCCTCATCGGAACGCTTGCCACGGCGCGGTGAGAACGTTAGCATTGCTAAACGATGTCTGGAGCCGCCAGCAAGATCGCCGACGGGCTCGTGCGCCTGAGCCGGGTGCTCCGCAAGGACGCGTGGGCCGAGGCGGGCGCGCGCGGCATCACGCCGACCCAGGGACAGATCCTGGCTCTCGTGGCTTCGGCAGCGGAGCCCCCGCGGCTCGGGGACGTGGCGCGCGCGCTGGGGATCAAGCCCGCGACCGCGAGCAAGGCGGTGGCCACCCTGCTCGAGAAGGAGCTGGTGGCGAAGCACCGCGCGGCAGACGACGCGCGCGCGCTGGCGCTGTCGCTGACCGCGGCCGGGCGCCGAGAGGCGAAGCGGGTCTCGCGCTGGCCCGACGCGGTCGCCGCGGTGGTGGGCACGCTCGACGCAGAGGAGCAGGCGGTCCTGCTGCGCACCCTCGTGAAGATCATCCGCCGCCTGCAGCTCCGAGGCGACCTCGAGGCGCGCACCTGCGCGGGCTGCGCGCACTTTCGACCTTTCGTGCACGAGGGGGCGGCGCCCCATCACTGCGCCTTCGTCGACGCCCCGCTCGGGGACGCGGACCTGCGGGTGGACTGCGCCGATCAGGCGCCCCCGCCACGCGACGTGGCGAGCGACATCGCGCGGCGCTTCCTCCGCGTGGTCGGCTGAGCGCCTCACGAGGGCGACGCGACGACGAGCGCGAGACATTTACTTAGCAGTGCATATCTACTCGCAACAGTTAGCAGTACAGAATGGAGACCCACATGAGCGACACCACGATCCCCGGCTACCGCCACGGCGACGCGACGCTGGACGCCCCCATCCCCCTGACGGACCTGGAGCGCATGAAGAAGACGGCGCTCTTCGGCGAAGAAGACGAGCGCGCGCTGCGGGCCGCGGGGGAGATCCTCGGGCCGCGCGTCGAGGCGATCCTCGACGTCTGGTATGGCTTCGTCGGCTCGCAGCCCCACCTGCTCGCGTCGTTCTCGAAGCCGAGCGGCCCTCCCGACGCGGCGTACCTAGACGCGGTGCGCAAGCGCTTCGGCCAGTGGATCCGCGACACCACGGCCGCGCGCTACGACCAGCGCTGGCTCGACTGGCAGATCGAGATCGGCCGGCGACATCACCGGATGAAGAAGAACCAGACCGACGGCGCCGACGCCTCGGCGCACATCCGCTACGTGGACCTGATCCCGCTCGTCTACCCGATCTTCGCCACGGTGCGCGCGTTCCTGGAGGAGGGCGAGTCGGACGCGGCGAAGGTCGACGCGATGCACCACGCGTGGCTGAAGGCGCTGCTCCTCACCGTCACGCTCTGGAGCCAGCCCTACGTGCGCGCGGAGGACTTCTGATGCGCGCGGGAGAGCGGGTCCCCGAGTGGGACGTGACGCGGTGGCTCAACGGAGAGGTCGGCGCGCTCGAGTCCCTGCGCGGCCGCGTGGTGGTGGTGCACGCGTTCCAGATGCTCTGCCCGGGGTGCATCTATCGCGGGCTGCCGCAGGCGATGCGGCTCGCGAAGGAGCTCGACCCGAAGCGCGCCGTGGTGCTCGGGCTGCACACCGTGTTCGAGCATCACGAGGCGATGCGCGAGGTGTCGCTCGAGGCCTTCCTCTCGGAGCTGCGGGTGCCCTTCCCCGTGGGCGTCGACCGCCACGAGGAGGGCGCGGCGCGGCCGATCACCATGCGGCGCTGGGATCTGCGCGGCACCCCGAGCACCGTGATCGTCGACGGGGAGGGACGGCTCGCCCATCAGTCGTTCGGAGCCGAGGACGATCTGGAGCTCGGGCTGCGGATCGGCGGCCTGCTCGAGCGGGCGTCGTCTTGTGATGCGCTGGGCTGCGTCGCGGAGTGATCGAGGGGCGACGCCGGGGTGAGCCTCACTCCAGCGTCGCCTCGAGCGCGGCGTGATCGCTGAGCTTGGTGCGGCGGCGGGTCTTCAGCGCGGTGGCGCGCAGGGCGCCGCTCAGCCAGACGCGGTCGAAGCGGAAGCCGCGGTCGCTCTCCTCGGGCCACCAGGTGTGCGCGGCCCGCTTGGGTCGGCCGAGCTCCTCGAAGGCGTCGCGCAGAGAGAGCGAGAGCTCCCGCGTCTCGCTCTGACGCAGGTTCGTGTCCCCCATGAAGACGGCGTCGCGCCCCTTCATCGCGGCGTCGATCTCGGCCGCCTGCGCGAGCCGCGGGCCGTGACCGCTCCGCAGGCTCTCCATGTGCGCGGTGAGCACGGTGATCTCCCGCCCGTCTTCGTGCGCGAGCTCGAGGCGGGTCAGCGCGCGCCCGAGCGGGCTGTAGTCAAACGGCGCTCGCTCGGCGTGCACGATCCGCCACGGGGCGCGCACCGCGATCATCTCCCAGTACTCGCTGATGCCCGGGCGATCCTCCGGGTAGAACGAGAAGCCTGCCGCCGCGAAGTGCTTGGCGAAGTAGCCGCGCTGCGCGACGTGCACGACCTCTTGCAGCGCGACGACGTGCGGCGGGGGCGGCACGGGCCGGCCCTCCATCGCGGCGCGGAGGTCACCGCCGATCAAGATCTCCAGGCAGATCTTCTCCATGCGCGCGCCGAGCCGGGTGGTGTTCAACCCATCGACGTTCCAGGTCAGGACGCGCAGCGGCTCGCTCATCCCGCACGGTTAGTGCGGAGCGAGCGAGCGCGCCACGGATTCCGTCGATCAGCGAGGCCGGACGACCACGCCGCCGCGCACGCGGTCCTGGCGGTCCCGGCGACGCTCACGGCGGTCGATGCGCCGGTCTTGGCGACGCTCGCGACGCTCGACGCGGTCCTCGCGGCGCTCTCGGCGCTCGATGCGACGCTCGCGGCGGTCCTGGCGACGATCACGACGCACGCGCCGCTCCCTCACCTGCGCCCGATCGTCGGGCCGGTAGGCGCGCACGGCGCCGCGCCGTCGCTCCACGCCGCGTCGTCGCTCCACGCCGCGTCGACGGACGCGCACGTCGGCCTGCGGCACGCGCCGGACGCGCACGCCCGGGCGGACCGAGTAGCGGCGGTAGCGCTGCGGGCGGTCGATGCGGACCACGCCCCGGGGCACCGCGTCCACCTGCACCCGGCTCCAGCCACCGAGGTAGCTCGAGCGGTACCAGTAGCCGTTCTCGTACCGCCAGTAGGCGTCGTTCGAGTAGAAGACCGGCTGGTCGTACTCCGCGACGGCCCAGACGCCGGGCGAGACCTGCACCATCTGCGGCTGGGGCGCCGTCGTGGTGGTGGTCGCGCTGGCGCGGTAGCTCAGCGTGCCACCGCCGCAGCCGCCGATCACGAGGAGCCCGGTCAGGAGCGCGCCCCAGCCGGCGAAGCCGAGCGCGCGGTGGAAGATCGTCTGCTCATTCATCGTCGCTCTTGCTGCGCAGACATCGTGCCGATCGGCGCCGTCGGCGCGGGGCGCACCCTCGGGCGTCGCAGATCACGACAGCCTCCGGCAGATCGTCACACCGCAAATCGATGCCGAGGCTCACGCGTCTGAGGACGCGTATGCTCTACGACGTGCGCCGCCTGCCCCCGCTCCTCGTCCTCCTCGCCGTCGCATGCGCCGGCCCGCAGAGCGCGCTTCGGTCAGGCGGCCCGCTCACGAGCGAGCCCGAGATCCCTCCCGCCCAGCAGACCACGGCCCCGCCCGCGGAGCGCCTCGCCTCGAGCCATCGCATCGACGACGCCCGCACGTGGGCGCGGCTCGCCGCGCGGCCGGAGACGGAGACCTTCGCGCACACCGAGATCGTGAAGTTCCTGATCGACCTGCAGGACGAGCGGCGGATCTGGTTCACCGACACCGAGCGCTTCGAGATCCACTACCACTTCGCGCGGGACGTGCTGCACGTCTCGGAGAGCCACGGCGACTTCAACGTGCGCGAGTACCGCCGACCGGAGCGGCGCTTCGTGATGGGCACGCTCGTGCACTACCTCGATCCCGATCTCTGGGCGCTCGAGATGGTGGCGGGCGACAACCTGGACGGCCCGCGTGTGCTGGAGGCGTTCGAGCAGGTCCGCGGGGCCGTCTACTTCGGCGACCGGCTGCGCTACCGGGCGATCAGCCCGCTGCACGAGCGCCGAACGGCGGAGCTGGGCGAGCGGCTCCCGCGGGTCAGCGCGACCGAGGTCTTCCGCGGGGTGCGCTACCAGCCGCTGACGGAGGGCGTCGCCTTCGGCACGCTGCGCTTCATCCGGGGCCCGCTCGACACGGCGGCGGTCCTGCCCACCGACATCCTCGTGCTCGAGCAGCTGCCGGACGAGATCCCCGTCGTCAGCGCGGTGATCAGCCAGGAGCTGCAGGCGCCGCTCGGGCACCTCGCGATCCTCTGCGCCACGCGGGGCACCCCGAACATGGGGCTGCGTGAGGCGCTCTCCGCGCCCGCCCTGAGCGCGCTCGAGGGCCAGCTCGTGCGGCTCGACGTGGCCGCGCAGGAGCACGCGATCCGCCCCGCGACCCGCGACGAGGCCGAGCGCTCGTGGGCGGCCCGGCGGCCGAGCCAGGCGCTGACCCCGCAGATCGATCGCGGCCACCGCGCGCTCCAGGACGTGTGCGACGCGCGCATCGGCGACGCCCCCCGCATCGGCGCGAAGGCGGCGCAGCTCGGCGAGGTCTGCGCGATGGGGCTGCCGACCCCCGGCGGGTTCGCGGTGCCGTTCTTTCACTACCTCCGGCACCTCTCGCGGCACCACCTGGCGGACGGGCTCGACGCGATGCTCGCCGACGACACCTTCCGCTCCGATCCGCGTGCCCGAGCGGAGAACCTGGCCCAGCTGCGCGCGGTGATCGAGCGCTCGGCCGTGGACCCGGCGCTGCTGCGGGACCTTCGTCGACGGATCGCGGCGTTCCCCGGAGAGCCGCGCGTGATCTTCCGCTCGAGCACCAACGCCGAGGATCTCCCGGGCTTCACGGGGGCGGGGCTCTACCGCTCCATCGTGGTCAGCGGCGGCGCGTCGGAGGCGGAGATCGCGGACGCGCTCCGGCGGGTGTGGGCGAGCGTCTGGCTCTCGGGCGCGTACGAGGAGCGCGACTGGTACCGGATCGATCACCGCGAGGTGGCGATGGGCGTGCTGATCCAGCCCTTCGTCGACGGCGCGGTGGCCAACGGCGTCGCGATCACCGCCAACCCCTTCTACGAGGCGCGCCCCGGCTACTTCATCAACGCGCAGGCGCTCGGCGGCAGCGTGACGGGCGCGGGCGGCGACGAGATCCCCGAGCAGCACCTCATCTACACCTACGCGGACGACGGCCCGGAGCTGGAGCTGGTCAGCCGCTCGACGCGGGGGGACGGGGCGCTGCTCCTGGGCGAGCCCGAGCTGATGCAGCTGCACGACGCGCTGCGCCGCCTCGACTTCGCATTGACGCCCTACTGGTCCGGCCGGGCCAACTCGGTGGACGTGGAGTTCCTGGTCGCGGGCGCCGATCGCCGCGTGGTGATCCTCCAGGCCCGCCCCTTCTGCGTCCGATACACGGAGGGGCAGCGCGCGCGACACCACGCCGAGCGCGGCGCCTGTCCTCCGCGCGCCTATCCGCCCGCCCGCCCCTGACGCGCTTCGCGACGAGTTCGTGGTAGAGGCAAGAGATGCGCGTGTGCGTCTTCTGCGGTTCGTCTCCCGGGTCCCGGCCCATCTACCTCGAGGGCGCGCGGGCGGTGGGACGCGCCCTCGCCGAGCGTGGGGTCGGCGTGGTCTACGGGGGCGCGTCGGTCGGCTGCATGGGCGCGGTGGCGGACGCCGCGCTCGAAGCCGGCGGCGAGGTGATCGGCGTGATCCCGCACTCGATGGTCGACCGCGAGCTGGCGCACCCCGGGCTGACCGATTTGCACGTCGTCGAGGGCATGCACGAGCGCAAGGCGCTGATGACGGCGCTCAGCGACGCGTTCCTCGCCCTGCCCGGCGGGCACGGGACGCTGGACGAGCTCTTCGAGGCGCTGACCTGGGCCCAGCTCGGCATCCACGCGCAGCCGATCGGGGTCTGGAACCTCGAGGGATACTGGGACCCGCTCTTCGCGATGCTCGACCGGGTCGTCGAGGAGGGGTTCTTGCGCCCTCATCACCGGACACTGCTCCTGTCCAGCCACGCTCTCGAGCCGCTGATCGACTCGCTCGTCAGCTGACCCCTGGCCGGATTGCACCCCGCGGGCGCGTGCGTACCTGCCGCTCGAACGCGAGGAGTCCATGAGCGAAGACACGAGCAAGACAGGTGCGTCCTCCAACGGGGCGATTCGAATCGTGGTGGGCGTCGACTTCACCGAGGTCGGAGACGTCGCCCTCGACGAAGCCATCCGATACGCGCGGCGGCTGGAGACGAGCGAGCTCCACCCGGTCTTCGTGATCACCGAGCGCGTCAAGAACCACCTGGAGGAGGTCAACCGTCACCTAGACGAGGCCTACAAGGCGCTCCGAAAGCGGGTGGTCGACCACTGCGAGGCGCTCGCCGAGCAGTGGGAGCAGCACATCTTCTTCCACGTGCGCCTCTCGAAGGAGCCGGCCGAAGCCATCCATCAGGTCGCGATCGACATCGACGCGGACGCGATCTTCGTCGGCACCCACGGCCGCCGTGGGGTGCAGAAGATGCTGCTCGGGTCGGTGGCGGAGCAGCTGGTCCGCACGGCGCACGTCCCGGTCATGGTGGCGCGCCCGAACGAGCTGTCGGAGCTCGAGAAGACGCCCAAGCCCGAGCCCGCGGTGCCGGGCGAGGACATTCACCACGCCCGCGTGATGGCCACCGAGCACATCGCCTTCGGCAAGCGCCCGAGTCACATCGCGTACCTCATCTAGAGACACCAATCTAGAGATGCGAGGAACCCTCTCTATCGCTGCCTGGCCGGTCTGAGGCAGGATGGCGGTGTGGAGGAGGACGGGGGGACACCGGCCCGCTCACCGAGCATGGAGACGGTGGGCGACAGGGAGGCGGAGCGTGAGGAGCGGGCGAGCACCGTGCCCCGCTCCGAGCCGTCCGGTCCGCGACCCGGCGACGGGCGTTACCGGATCGAGCACGAGATCGGGCGCGGCGGCATGGGGCGGGTCTTCCTCGCCGAGGACCAGCGGCTCGGTCGGCGCGTCGCTCTGAAGACGCGGCTCGGCGAGGGCGAGCGCGCGGCAGCGCGCTTCCACCAAGAGGCGCGCGCGACCGCGCAGCTCGAGCATCCGAACATCGTGCCGGTCTACGACCTCGACCACGACGAGGAGGGACAGACCCGCTTCACGATGCGCCTGGTGGAGGGACGCCCGCTGGCGGAGGTGCTCCAGTCGCTCGCGCGCGGCGAGGGGACGATGGCGCGCGCGTTCGGCCCCGCCGAGCTGCTGCTGGTGTTCACCAAGGTCTGCGACGCGGTCGCGTACGCCCACAGCCGCGGCGTGCTGCACCGCGATCTCAAGCCCGACAACATCATGCTCGGCCGCTACGGCGAGGCGTTCGTGATGGACTGGGGCCTGGCGCGCGTCGGCGACGTGGACGTCGGACCCGGCGTCGGCCCCGACCGGATCAAGTCCGACAGCGGCGAGCAGATCACCATCGTTGGATCCGTCGTCGGCACGCCCGGGTACATGTCTCCCGAGCAAGCCCGAGGCGCGCGCGAGGAGGTGGACGCGCGCAGCGACGTCTTCTCGCTCGGCGCCATCCTCTACGAGATCCTCACCTACCGACGCGCCTTCGCGGGCGATCACACCGCGGCGCTGATCGCGGCGACGATCCTGGCCGAGGTCGTGCCGCCGACGCAGGTCGTCCCCGATCGGCCGATCGTCGCCGCGCTCGAGCCCGCCTGCATGCGAGCCCTCGCGCGAGATCCCGACGACCGCTTCGACTCGGTGCGCGCGCTCCGGGACGCGGTCGCCGAGGCGCTGGAGGGCTCCCGGGAGGCCGCGCGTCGACGCGCCACCGCGGAGGAGCGGCTCGAGACCTCGCGCGCCCATCAGCTCGAGCACGATCGGCTCGGCGCGCAGGCGCGGGACCGTCGCGCGGACGCGGAGCGGAGGCTCGCGGAGCTCCCCGTGACCGCCGTCCCGGAGCGCGAGGCGTTGTTCGACGAGCTGGGCGACGTCGAGGCGCTCGAGGCGCGCGCGCGCGCCGCGTTCTGGGAGGCCTACGGGCGGCTGATCAGCGGGGTGCGCGAAGACCCGAGCTTTCAGCCCGCGCGGGAGGCGCTGATCGAGCTGCTGCTGTCCCGCGCGGGCGAGCTGCGACGGAACGGCGACAGCTCGACCGCGGCCGATCTCGAGGCGATCGCACGGCAGCACGACCGGGAGCGCGCCGAGGCGCGGCTCGACGACCCCGCGCACCTCACGGTGGAGAGCACCCCTCCGGGCGCGACGGTGTCGGTCGTGCGGTTCGTCGAGCGCGGGCCTCTGTGGGAAGAGCGAGCGGCCTCGGGCCCCGAGCTCACCCCGGGCGCGTACGCCGCCGATCTCCGCCTCCCCGATCGGCCGGCGGTGCGCGCGACGTTCCGCCTCGCACCCGGCGAGCGGCGCAACCTGAAGGTGCGCCTGCCCGAAATGGGCGCGGTGGAGGAGGGCTTCGTCTACGTGCCCGGGGGCGCCTACCTCGTCGGCGGAGATCGGCTGGCGCCCGAGGCGGGGCCCCGCGCCGAGATCACGCTCCGCGGCTTCGCCATCGCGACCCACCTCGTGACCATGAAGGAGTACGCGGCGTTCCTGAACGCCCTCGACCACGAGGAGGCCGCGCGCCGCGCGCCTCGGATCGGCAACACGCCCTACTGGACGCCCGCGAACGGCCGCTACGAGGTGCCCTTCACCGACCCGGACGGCGACGAGATCGGCGCCGACTGGCCGGTGTGCATGCTCTCCGCGAGCGACGCCGACGCCTACGCACGGTGGCGTAGCGCGCAGACCGGTCGGTTGGTCCGGCTCCCGACTTCGGACGAGTGGGAGGTCGCGGCGGGGGGCGGGGACGGGCGCGTCTTCCCGTGGGGAGACGGCTTCGACCCGTCGCTCTGTCGCATGCTGACGAGCGCCCCGCGCGCCGGGCCGTGCCCGGTCGGCTCCTATCCCCGGGATCGGTCGCCCTTCGGCGTGCTCGACGCGGCCGGGCTCGTACGGGAGCACACCTCGACCGAGATCGATGGACAACGTATCGTGCGGGGCGGCGCGTGGCCCGCCGCGCCCGTCCAGTGTCGGATCGGGCGCAGGAGCCTCCTCGGGCCCGACGAGACCTACGTGACCTTCGGCTTCCGCCTCGCTCACGACATGTGAGCAGGAGTGGTCAGGGTCGCTTGATCAGCTCGGGCGGGTTCGGGGTCAGCGTGAGCGGACCGAGGAACTGCGTCCACGGGGCCCTCTGCTCGAGCGGCGCCAGGTAGTCGAAGACCCTGGGGAAAGCCGAGCTCGTGAAGAACTGGTCGCTCGGGTCGAGGATGCGCAGGTAGCTGAGCGCGACGCCGACGGTGAGGTCGGCCATGCTGTAGACGCCAGCGGAGTGCGCCTGGTGGCTCGCCTCGAAGTTCAGGAACTTCCCCTTGTCCGGCACCTGCGGCTCGAGGAACGAGACCGCGTCCTTGGCGGCGGTCCACGCGCGGCTGAACGCGCTGGGGTCGCCCGGGAAGTTCACCAGCCCCTCCATCAGGAGGGTCTGCACCGCGGGGACGAGGACGCGCGAGCCCCACCCGGTCCACTTCAACGTCAGCGGGACGAGGCACGGCACGGGCGGGATGTAGTCGATGCCCGGCGCCCGCTCCTGGATGTAGCCCAGGCCTCCGAGCCCGCCCCACACCTCGTAGGGCTGCTGGTTCCAGCTCACGGTGTCGATCAGCTTCGGAGGCGAGAGCGCGGGGTCGCTCGACGGCAGGGTCACGGCGATGGTGGGCTGCACCTGCGCCTCCTGACACCCGATCCTGACGGCCATGGACTGCGGCCAGTAGTCGTAGTGGTGTAGCGTGATCGTCATCTTCCCTCCCTCTCTCGGAAGCCAAGCTACCGGAGCGAGCAACGAAAGATCCATAGAGAACGCATGACCAGCGCCGGTCAGCGAGGGGAGTAGCCGAGCGCGCCCGCGAGGCAGAGCTCGCGGATCCACGCGTCGCCGCTCGTCGGGAAGCCCTCGCTCGGCGCGTCGAGGTCCGCGTCGATCGCGGCGACGATCTCCCCCGCCTCGGCCGCCCCCTCGAGCGCAGCCCAGACCCGCGCGACCGCGTCGGGGAGGGGGACGACGCTCACCTCGTCGAAGAAGGCTCCGACCAGCAGCGTGACGGGCGCGCGCGCGGGCGAGGTCAGCTCGCCTTCGGCGAACGCCGCATGAGCCGTCAACACGTCGTGCTCGCAGTGAACGAGGCCGAAGGCGCCGCTCTTCATGACGCGGCCGTCCAGCAGGTCCGGCAGGTGGTCGGGATCGGCGCACAGGCGCTCGACTCCGTCGTCTCGCTTCGCGCCCGCGATCGCGGCCTCGAACGCGGCCATCTCGCGCACCGCGGGCGGCGCGTCCTCGAGCCACGCGCAGGCGCGGTGGTGGAGCGGCGCGCGGTCGAGGATGGCCTCGCTCGCGGCGAAGCGGGCGAGCGCGTCCGGCTGATCGAGGAGGGCCCAGGCGCAGGGGACCACCTGCCCGACGCCGTCGGCGAGCGCGTCGAGCGCGCGACCCTCCGACGAGCCATCGGCCAGCACCACCGCCGCCCGCTCCCGGCCGAGCGCGTCCCGGACGCGCGCCCGCCACGCGTCGACGTCGCACGGCGCGCCGCGGAGCACCGCCGCGGCGTCCGCGTAGTCGTCCTCGAGGTCCTCGTCCGCGCCGTCGCCGAGGTGCCCCGCCCGCAAGAGGAGGTCCCAGACCGTGCGCCGCGCGCGGCGCTCCGCCGCCTCCTCGTAGTCGACGCGCAGAGGCGAGAACAGGAGCCGATCGAAGAGCGCCTCCACCCGGTCGCGGTAGACGCCGATGTCGCTCGCGCGCGTCTCCTCCGGCACGATCGAGAGCGCCGCCGCGACGTCCGGGCTGGTCAGACGCGCGTGGTGACCGACGACGTACGCGGTGGCGTCGCTCGAGCTGTCGAGGAAGGGGTGCGGGGCCGGCACGCGGACCCCTCGCGCGCGCTCCGCGTCGATGGCCGACAGCTCGCGCTCGAAGTGGGCGATCCCGTCCCGAAGCTGCGCCACCGTCCGGCGCGCCCGCGCCACGAGCGCCGCGTCGTCCTCGACCCGCCAGCGGGCGTGCGCCAGACGCGTGGCCGGAGACGCGCCCGCCGCCTTGCGGTCGAAGGCCCCCTCCTCGAGGCGCATCACCTGCTCGGGGCCGTACCAGAGCACGACCGGCGCCAGCTCGTTGAGGCGCGCCGAGAGGTAGAGCTCCCAGCGGGTCAGCCCGGGGCGCCAGAAGAAGCCCGCCGCGCGGTGCATCATCTCGTGCGGGCCCCACTTGCTCACGTGCGCGGGGTCGTAGATGGCGTGCGGCGCGTCCGCGGTGAAGCCCTGGTACTTGCCCGTCGCGAGCACGCCCCGGTCCCAGACGTCGTGCTCGGGGTCGGCGACCTCGGGCGCGAGGTGCTCGGTCCAGTCGACGCTCGCGCGGAGCTCCCGATGCCTCGACGTCGCGCCCACCTGCACCCCGAGGGCGACCGCGCGCACCGCGAAGGGAGAGGCGACGACCTCCGCGAGGGGCAGGCCGGCCGCGCGCGCCAGCGGCGCGAGGTCCGGCTCGCGCAGGCTTCGGGCCAACGACACGCACGCCTCGACGAGGTCGTCGTCGGACGCCTCGCGCACGGCGCGGCGGCGGGCCGCGGGGTCGGGTCCGGTGAAGGGCAGTCCAGGCAGCTCGAGCGGGCTCACGGCGCGGAGCATGACCTGATACCGTCGGGCGCGCGATGGGGCTCATCAAGACGCGACCGCGGGTGCGGGTGCGGGTGCCGAACGAGATCCGGCCCGGCGACACCTTCCCGGTGACGGTCGAGCTGCACTGCCCGGAGGCGGTCCCCGTCGAGCACGTGCGGGTGCTCCTGGTCGGCCGGGAGACCTGGAGCGTCGGCCCCGACAAGAGCCGCGTCTCGCGCAGCCAGACCGTCGTCTCGCTGGGCGCGACGCTGGTGGGCGAGACCACCCTCCCGAGGGGAGTCGATACGCACGAGGTCCGCATGCCGCTGCCGGCCGACGCACCGCCGAGCTATCGCGGCGCGGCCGGGCGGATCACCTACGAGCTCCGCGTGGAGGTCTCCATCCCGTGGTGGCCGGACCGCAACGTCGCGTTCGACATCCACGTCGTCGCTCCCGCGCGTGATCCGCTGACCACGCAGACGCAGATCTTCTCGTCCCGCCCCGAGGGGCCACCCGCCGGCGCGCCGCACGCGGAGCTCAGCCTCGGCTCGCAGTGGACCCGGGTCGGCCACGTCGTCGAGGGCGCGATCGCCCTGTCGAACGTGGCCGAGGTCCGCTACTCCGAGATCAAGCTCGGGCTGCGGGGGGTCGAGACGCTCTGGGACCGCGGGGCGGCGCGCTACGAGCGCGAAGCGCACCGCTACGTGATCCGGCTCGGCGCGGAGCAGGCGCAGGAGGGCGAGATGCTGCCCTTCCGGTTCCGGCTCCCCGACGACGCGCAGCCCGAGATGCCGCCCTCCCCTCGCCCCGGGGACGCGGCGCAGCTCGTCTCGCTCGCGTGGCAGCTCGAGGCGGTGGTGGGGGTGCGCTGGGGGAGCGACCTGGTCCTGCGCGTGCCGTACCGCGTCCTGCCGCGAAGCGAGCGCGCGGGCGACGCGCCGATCCGCCTCGCGCCCCCGACGGTGGGCAGCGATCGGCTGCGCGCGCTCTGGGAGGGCGTCGGCGCTCGGCACGGCCTGACCTACGCCTCGCAGTCGCTCCGGGGACGGATCGGAGAGACCCAGCTGGTCGTCCGGCGGGACCACCGCGGGCGCGGCGGGGTGCACCTGCTGGCCGAGCTGCGCTACCCGGACCTGCACCTCGACCTCGAGGTGGAGCCGGCGACGTCGGTGCAGAAGATGGTCGGGGCGGGCAAGCGCATCGGCGACCCGAGCTGGGATCGCGACCACTACGTCGTGGCGCGCGACGAGGAGCAGGTCGCGCGGGTCCTCCGGCGGCTGGTGCCCGCGAGCGCCAACGCGACCCTGCACCGCATGGACGACCGGGAGCTCCGCGTGAGCGTGCGCGACGCGGGGACGTCCGCCGCACGTCTGGAGCGCTTCGTGATGGCCTCGCTGGAGCTGGCGCGGACGCTCGAGCAGCTCCGCTCCGAGCTGCCGCCGCCCACCGGGTTCGAGGCAGCGCTGCCCAGCTGGCGCGCGCTCACCACGGACATCGACGGCGCGCTCGAGCCGGCGCGGCTCCGCGTGACGGGCGTCGTGGCCTCGCTGCCAGCGGAGGCGCGCGTGGCGTTCGACCAGGAGGGCGCGCCGAGCGCCACCTGGCTGAGCGTCGAGAGCCCCACCCCGCTCGACCTGGAGCACCGCGCGGTGTGGCACCCGGAGATGGGCGACGCCTGGCCGGGCTTCCATCAGGAGGCGCGCCAGCTGCTGATCACGATCACGAAGGACGCCGCCACGCTCCAGATCACCCGGACGCGCGTCATGCTGGAGCTCCCGGCCCTGCTCGGGGCCGACCCCGCGCTGGGCGCGACGCAGGCCGGACAGCGCCTGAGCCGCATGGCGCAGCTCGTCCAGCTCCTGCGCGGCAAGGTCGGTCCCTACCGCTGAAGCGTCAGGACCCGGACCTCGAAGGTGGTGCGTTCTCGCTCCGCTCTCGCCGCGTCGCTCCGCGGGCATGCAGCCAGGCGCCGAGGTGGGCGAACGTCGCCTCCGCCGCGCACGCGGCCGACTCGACTCCCTCCTCGTCGAGCGCCGCGTCGTCGAGCGCCTGGACGAACGCGCGCCATCGCTCACCCGTCCGCTCACCGTACCCGTGGAGATAGCGCAGCGCCGAGGGCGCGAGGCCGAGCTGGGCGCCGAGTCGCCGCGCCAGCACCGCGCCGCCGAGCGTGGAGCCCTCGAGCACGTAGGCCACCCCGAGCTGCGTCGCGAGCGAGGTCAGGTCCGGAGTGCAGGACGGGAACGGCACCTTCCCCGGGTCTCGATCGAGCGCGCGCAGATCGCTCCACGCGAGGTGCGCCCGGCGCCGGAGCGCGAGATCGGGCAAACGCGTCAGGAGCACTTCGCTGCTCAGGAGGCGCCGCTCGAGGGGTGCGTGGAACGTCCACATCCCTTCGAGGTGCGCCACGTAGTCGTCCAGCTCGACGGCCGGATCGCTCACCGCGAGGGAGTCGTCCAGGCTCCGGTGCGCGCCGTGGGTGCGCGCGCGAAGCACGTCTCGCAGCGATGACTGCGGCGAGGTTTCGAGAGCCTGCATGTCCCCCAGAAGATCCAGAAGCCGGCGCACCATCCGCCAGCTCGAGTAGGGGTAGCCCCAGCGGGGTCAGTCGTCGACCGATCGGCGTGAGAAACGCCTGACCAGGTAGTGTGCCCCTCCCAGGCCGGCGACGAAGAGCAGCACGACCGAGAAGTGCGCGAGCATGAGGTGTTCGGGGTCCTTGCGCGGACAGTGCAGCTGGAGCACCAGGTTGCCGAGCAGGCCGGCCGCGCAGGCCGCGAGGAGGGACGTCGCCTGCGCGCCGCGGTCGAGGAGGCGGAGCACGAAGTAGACGGGAACCCCGAGGAGCAGCCCGAAGAAGAGACACCCGCTCACGTGATCGAGGACCCCGTGCGCTTCCCCCGCCTCGTGGGGAGAGAAGAGCGCGAGCGCCAGGGTGGCGCCGAGGGTGACCGCCACGACGCCGACCTTGCGGGCGCCCTGGAGCGGGGGCCGGTGCAGCGGACGCAGCGCCTGGTGCACGCTGAGCAGGAGCAGCGCGCCGAGCGAGCCGAGCGCGAGCGCCATGTAGGACATCGGGTAGTCGTGGAAGTCCTCCCGCAGCATCAGCGCGCCGGTCAGCCCGACGATGGCGAGGGCCGCGCCGCTGGCGATCGCGCGCCGGATCCACGTAGGCCGGGTGCGCAGCCAGAACGACGGCTTCTTCTCGGCCCGCGCGATCTCGCGCTCGACGGACTCGAGCATGCCGTCGAGCGCCTCCGGATCGGCGCGCTCGCCCTCGACCTCACGGGCCTCGGAGAGCCACCGCTCGAGCTCGGGTTCGGGCTGGGGATCGACGTCGGACATCACGGACGCTCCCTCGTACGGGGGGGGAGGCTCGGAGTTTCCACGTGGTTGATCGCGGTCATCCCAGCTCCTTCCCGAGCAGGTCCTTGAGCTTCTTGTAGGCGCGGTGGGCCCGCACGCGGACGGCGCCCTCGGTCGCTCCCACGATCTCGGCCACCTCCGCGAAGGGGCGCTCCTCGAACCAGTGGAGCTCCACCACCTCGCGCTGCGACTCCGGGAGCTTGGCCATCGCCGCGTAGAGCAGCTCCGCGCGCTGCTGCCGCTCGATCGGCCCGCGCTCCGGCGTCGGCTGCTCGAGCCGCTCGTCCTCGAGCTCGGTCTCCTTGCGGCGCTTCTTCTTCCGGAAGTGCTCGCGCACGAGGTTCATCGCGATCGTGAAGACCCACGGCCGCAGCTTCCGGTCGGGCTTGAAGTCGAGCCGCGCGGCGTGCATCTGGAAGAAGGTCTGCTGCACGACCTCGCGCGCCAGCTCCTCCGAGCGCAGGTGCCGCACGGTGAGCCGGGTCAGCATCGGCGCGTACCGAGCGAAGAGCGCGCGAAAGGCCTCGTGGTCCCCGTCCACGTACGCGCGCATCAGCTCCTCGTCGGTCCGCGCGTCGCCCATCGGCGGGCGATGGTAGCACCCGGCGAGGGCGCTCCCGCCTCAGGACCACTCGCCGTGCATGATCATGGCCTCGTCTCGGACCTCGTACCGGGTCTGGAGATCCTTGGCCCCCGTCAGCTCGAACATGCGGTAGATGTAGGCGTGGAGATAGCGCGCGAAGAGCGGGTCGAACGGATCGACCCCGCGCAGCTCGCCGCGCGTGTGGTTCCCACCGAGGCGCTCCACGTGCCATGCGCCCGTGTCGTAGAACCGCCCCCAGTAGTCGCGTGAGCGCTCGAGGATGTAGCTCGGGCTCGCCATGCGCATGAAGACGCGGTGGATGACGGACAGATCCTGATCGGCTTCGTAGCGTCCGATGACGTCGACCAGGCCGCCGTCGCCCCGACCCAGCTCGCGGTCGATCGCGCGCAGGACCCGGTGCTGCAGCCCGAGGTCGTACCAACGCACGGGGAGGATGTTGCGCGCCCTGCGCTGCTCGTCGGGGCTCAGCCCGTGGAGCACCTTCTCCCACGTGCTGACGCCGAATTCCCGCTCCACCCACGTGAACATGTGGAGGAGGTTGGTTCCTTTTGCGCGGCCCATCCTCGACCGGTCCAGTACGGCGGTCAGTCCCGGAAGTTTTGGTACTGCAGCGGGAGGGGCAGGTCCTGCTCCTTGAGGAGCTGGATCGCGTCCTGGAGCACGTCGCGCTTCTTGTGGGAGACGCGCACCACGTCGCCCTGGATGGCGGCCTGCACCTTCAGGGTCTTCGCGTCCTTGAGGAGCTTGACGATCTTCTTGGCGTGCTCCTGGTCGATGCCCTCGCGCAGCTTCACGAGCACGCGGTAGGTGTCGCCCCCGGCCGGCGCGGGCGCGCCCGGGTCGAGCGCCTTCTGGGAGACGCCGCGCTTGGCGAGCTTGCCGCGCAGCACCTCGAGCGCGGCCGCGCAGAGCGACGCGCTCTTGGTCTTGATCAAGATCCCCTCCTCGCTCTTCTCGAGCGAGGTGTCGGTGCCCTTGAAGTCATAGCGCTGAGAGATCTCGCGCCGCGCCTGGTCGAGCGCGTTGTCCACCTCGTGGTGGTCCAGCTTCGAGACGACGTCGAAAGAGGCCATGGCTGGCGACAGTAATTACAGACGCGCGAGAGAGCAACCGCGGCGGCCGCCTGACGACCTGCCTGACGAACTGGGAAACTCCGCTACCGTTCGCGGCCATGGCTCGGCGCAAGCGCGGCAACTGGAAGAAGATCGGCGTCGGACTCGGCGCGGGGCTGCTCGTGCTCCTGGCGGTGCTGGTGGTGCGCGCGCTGGGTGGAGACGAGGCGCCCACCCGGCGTGAGCCGCTCGGCCTCGAGATCGACACCGAGCGCGCCGCGCAGCGCCTCTCGGCCTACATCCAGCTCGACACGAGCACCCCGCCCGGCATCGGCCGTGATCCGCGCCCGCCCCACCTGGACATGCTGATCGCCGACTACGCCGAGCCGCTCGGGCTCGAGGCGGCCGTCTACGAGGGGCGCATCCTGCTCCTGCGGTGGCGCGCGGGGACGACGGAGGGCGGCCCGATCGTGCTCCTGTCCCACGCGGACGTGGTGCCGGTGGCGGAGGACGAGCTCGAGCGCTGGACGCACGCGCCGTTCGGAGGGGTCATCGACGACGGCTACGTCTGGGGCCGCGGCGCCATCGACGACAAGGGCGCGACCATCGCCCAGCTCGAGGCCATCGCGGCGCTCCAGGCCGCGGGGCTCACCCCTCGGCGCGACGTGTTCCTGCTCATCTCCCCCGACGAGGAGATCGGCGGCGCGGAGGGCGCGGGGGCGGTGCTGGCCCGGCACGCGCATCGGCTCGAGGAGCCCTGGGCGGTGCTCGACGAGGGCACCTTCGTCGCGCCCGACTTCGTGGCCGGGACGACCATCGTGCCGGTGGCGGTGGGCGAGAAGCGCTTCGTGACGGTCGAGGTGAGCGTCAACGGCGAGGCGGGTCACTCGAGCATGCCCGAGCCCAACGCCGCCCCCGCCGTGCTCACGACCGCGCTCGCCCGCCTGCACGAGCTCGAGCTGGAGGCCCGGTTCCTGCCGGCCACCGACGCCTTCCTCGACCGCATCTCGTCGCGCGCCTCGTTCGGCGAGCGGATCGCGCTGCGGAACCGATGGCTCTTCGGCGGGGCGGTGGAGAGCATGCTCTCGCAGCGCCCCGCGTCGAACGCGATGATTCGCGACACGATCGCCCTGACGATGCTCCGCGCCGGCGTGAAGGACAACGTCGTGCCCGCGCGCGCGGTGGCCACCCTCAACCTCCGCCTCCTGCCGGACAGCGACCTGCCGGCCATCCTGCGCGCCATCGAGGGCGCCATCGACGACCCCCGCGTGCAGCTCGCGGTCACGGTCGACAACGGCGCCTCCCCGGTCTCACCCACCGAAGGCGTGCCGTGGGAGCGGCTCGCCGCCGCGCTGGCCACCGCCTTCGACGAGGACGCGCTCGTCGCACCGATGATCACACCCGGCACCATGGACGCCCGCTACTTCGCCCGCCGCGGCATCCCCACGTATCGCCTCGTGCCTTTCACGCTCGACGCCAACGAGCGCGGCCGGGTGCACGGCATCGACGAGCGCGTCTCCCTCGAGAACCTCGAGCAGGCGGCGCGCGTCTACGCGCACGTCATGCGCTACTGGTAGCCGCCCGCGTCAGCAGCCGGGCCGGCCGGGCTCGACGTGGTTGCGCACGCAGAGCGGGACCTTGAGCAGCCAGTCGTCGACGAGCGGACCGAACACGCTCAGCACCGCGCCGCCCCCGATGTCGGCGAGCACGCCCCAGGTGACGATGGTGTTGTCCTCTTCGAAGGCCGAGAGGGTGATGAAGCCGCGGCCGGCGCGCAGATCGTGGGGGCGCGTCCGGTCGAGGGTGAAGCTCATGTGATGCCGCTGCGGCTCGAGCCGGACGCGCGCGAAGTAGCTCGCGGTCGCGAAGGAGTAGCGGTGCTGCATGTGCACCACCCGCTCGTCTCCGTCCTGAGACACGAGCCGGGCTCGCTCGAGCGCGGGGATGAGGTGCGGGTAGGCGCGCGTGTCCGTGACCGCGGCCCAGACTTGATCCACCGGCGCGTGCACGAGCTGCCAGCTGGTGCCGCCGCGCATCGCGAAGCGCCCCTCCCGACGGGTGACGTTGCGGGCGACGAGCTCGCCGGCGCGGATTCGGTTCTGCTCCTCGCGCGTGAACGCGTCGTCCTGCTGCGCCTCGACCAACCCCACGGCGACGCAGAGGCTGGCCGCGACCGCGCAGGCCAGCGTCGTTCCCAAGCGGAGTCGGGGCCGATCCATTGCCATCACGATAGCCAGATACGGCAGCGACGGAAGGTTTTTCGGTGATTTTCGAGGCTCAAGGCGCGGGGAGGTCCGCGGGGCCGGGCGCGTCCTCCCGCGAGAAGCCGAGCACGTAGGGAACCTGCGCGCCTTCCGTCGCCACCGTCACCCACACGTCCCAGAGCCCGGGCAGGGCGGGGCCGTCGTAGTACGTGCCGTTCGCGTCGACGCCACAGACGAGCTCCCCGTCGGGGCGGCGCATCACCAGGCCGACCGGCTGATCGGCGCGCACGAAGACGCGCAGGCGGGGCAGCTCCTCGGTGACCTCGACGCCGTGCCCGGGCATGTCGGTGGAGAACCCGGTACACGCGCCGGCCAGCCCGTCGATGTTGACCTCGCCGGACGCGACGCCGCGCAGGCTCTGGGGGTCGGCGCCGCGAGGCTCGATGCGGAGCTCCGCGCCGCCGAGCGCTGCGGCGGAGGACGCCGGCGCGGGCAGCGCGCTGGGCATCGCCGCGGGGTCGGTGCTCACGCCGAGCGTGTAGGCGTGCATGTCGAAGCGGGTGAAGGCGCCCACGAAGATCCGGTGCGCGCCCGCGGGCAGCTCGCCTTCGACCATCGGGTCGGTGCCCTCGGTGTCGTCGTTGCAGAGCCAGGTGCCGTCCTCGAGCTGGACCGCGAGCGTGGAGTCGGAGGCGCCGCGCGCGATGATGCGCAGGTAGGTCGGCTCGGTCACCGTCAACGGATGATGCACCATCCCGATCCAGCCGACGCAGCCGGGGTGCTCCTGCGACGCGTCGACGTCGCCGCCCGCGGTGTCCTGCAGGGTGACGGGGCTCATGCCCGGCGAGGCCAGGAGCGGCTCCCCGGGCACGGACGCGTCGAGCGACCCCGTGGGCATGCCGAAGTCGAGCGCGTCCGCCCCGCGGCCGAAGCCTTCGCCGAAGCCGCGCGCGAACTCACCCGCGAGCTGGATGGCGCCGATCACCAGCGCCGCGGCGCCGCTCAGCCGCGCCCAGAGCAGCTCGCTCTCGCGGTCGTCGAGCGAGAACGCCATGCGAATGCGCTCGCCCTCGAGCGTCGGCGTCATGGCGGCGATCGGCGCGCTCAGGTGATAGAGCCGCGTGAACGGGGCCCGGGCCACCTCGTCGAGGGCCGCGCGCAGCTCGCCCCGGACCGCGTCCGCGTCCGCGCCCTCGCTCAGCTCGAGGAGCCACTCCGCGCGCACCCCGCCGTCCAGATCCAGGTGCATCCCGGCCGCGTCGATGTGCTCGAGCCACGCGGGGCCGTCGTCCTCCTCCTCGGCGGCTTCGTCTTCGCCGGCGAACGGGCTCGGCGTCTCGTCGGCCAGCAGCTCGCGCAGGCTGCGCGCGTCCTCGATCGCGATGACGAGGTGGTGGTCGAAGAGCCCGAGGCGGTCATGGAGCCGCGGCGCGTCGGGGCGCGCGGGTCGGCCTCGGCGATCGAGCACGCCGCGCACGTCGGCCTCGGTGCCGAGCACCCAGAGCCCCTCGGCCAGCTCCACCAGCTGGTACTCGCGCGCGACGAACGCGCGGAGGCCGCGCACCTCCCGCACCCGCACGCGGGCCGCGCCCTCGTCGGCGACCCCGAGCCCCAGCGGGTCTTCCGTGGCGGGCGCCCCCATGCCGAATGGGAGCGCCGGCATGTCCGCGCCCCCGGCCGCCAGCTGCACGGTCGAGCGCGCCTCCTCGTCGCTGAAGCGCGCGCCGAAGAACGTGATCGCGGTCGGCGGGTTCCGGCGCGGGTTCGAGGCGACGAAGATCCAGTCGGGGCGGCTCAGGATGTCCAGCGGCTCGGCGTCGGGGTCGGGCAGCTCGGGTCGGCCTGGCTCGTTGAGCGCGTCTGCCAGCGTCGGGGTCGGGATCCCGAACGGGCTGAAGTCGTCGAGCTGCGCCGCCGCGTCTTCGGCGAGCTCCCCGAAGAGCGCGAGGTCTTCGTCCATCACCCCGTACAGCCGCGTGCTGCGAATCCCGGCGAGGTCGATGAAGACGAAGCCGCGCGAGGCGGGGGGCGCGAGCGCCTCCAGGTCATCGGTGCCGGACAGCTCGGTGGGCCGCGGCACGGTCGACTGCCGCGGGGTCGCGCCGCAGCCGGCAGCGAGAGTCGCGAGGAGGGTGACGAAGACGAAGCGCATCACGGCGCGATCCATGTCCGTTCGAGCCCCGACGTCAAGCCGAACACGGATTCGCGGTACCCTGCGTGCTCCTCCTGCGAAGGCTGAAGACATGTCCGTTTGGTTCGAAGGCGAGGGCGACATCGCGTGCTCACTCCAGCGCGTGAAAGACGAGCTGCGGAGCCCGGGGGCGTTCTACGTCGGGGTGATCGCCGAGATGCCCGGGCTGTCCAGGGTCGAGCTCATCGACGAGGGCCCGGACTTCGTCATCCTCGAGACGAACGAGGGCACGATGAGGCGCACGAACATCTCGGTGCAGGTCGAGCCAGAGCGCGTGGTCGTGGAGCTCGACGAGGTCTACGAGGCGGGCTCCAAGGTCACGGCGAAGACGCACTTCCTGGACGAGTTCACCGCGACCGAGGCTGGCGTGCGCCACCGGACCGCGCTGAGCGGCGTCGAGGCCAAGGGGTTCCTCGGCTTCCTCTACCGGAACCTCGCGAGCAAGAACATCGGCAACGCGTTCCTCGCGGCGTACCGCAAACACCTCGAGACCGCGTAACCGTCGCAGTCCCTGGGCAGCTTCCGCGCGAGGGTGGCGTAGTCTGCTTGGATGGCCGAGAAGACGTCGAGCGCGAAGAAGTGGATCGGGTTCGGGTGTCTGGGCGTGGTCGTCCTCTCCTGCGTCGGGGTGATCGTCCTGATGGTCGTCGCGTCGAACGCGGTCGCGGGGATCGACGGGGCGAGCGTGGCCTGCGCGGGGCAGCCCGTGCCGGGCGCGCCGGCCTACGTCCCGAACGGGCCCCAGCGGGTGCTCGCGTTCCAGCATCAGGAGAGCGGCAACTGGAGCTACGCGGGCACGCTCTTCCCGCACGACTTCCCGGACGCCGAGTCGGCCGAGGAGGCGACCCTCGTGGCGTGCTTCGAGCCGGAGAGCTCGGCCGTCGAGATCGAGACCTGCAACTACCACGGCGGCTACGTCGTGCGGCGCTACCAGTTCCATCGTCCGGTGCGGGTCATGGCCGCCAGCACCGGTCAGCTCGTGCGGGAGATGGACATCACCGGGGACGCGCCGGCCGCGTGTCCCGAGCAGGTCGCGACCGGCGGCGGCGGGGGCGGCGTGAGCGTCCGGCTCCTCGGCATCCCCGTCGCCACGCTCGGCGAGGAGGACCCGGCGCCGACCGAGCAGGACCAGGTCGGCAGCGCGGTCTCGGCGCGGGTCGTGGGCGACGCGCTGCGCGACCTCGTGCTGCCGTAGCGCGGCGCGTCAGCGGAAGGCGCCGCCGTGGCTGCGGGGCGCGCCCGCCGCCTCGAGGAAGCGGACGGCGGCGCGCGCTTCGGCGTCGGACGGCGGCCCGGGCCAGACGACCTCGACCCGCTCCCCGTCTCCGCAGACCACTGCGCCGCCGAGCTCGTCCATGTTCGGCTTCCGCTCCGGGTCGACGAGCCTTGCCGGGATCGCGCCGTCCCCGGTGCCGATGTCGAGCCGAAACGCCCGGGTCGGGACGCGCGCGGGAGCGTGAGCGACGAACGCGAGGCGGGCGTCTCGCAGCTCGACCGACAGTACGACCTGCACCCCTCCGGCGAGGACACGGGAACGGGCGGCGTCCAGCTCGAGGCGTCCGTCGACCGCCTCCGCGATCCGGCGCAGGTCGTCGACGCCGAAGCGAGCGAGGCGCAGGGCGAGCTCGATCGCGTCGCACAGGACGTCGGCCCGGTCCTCGTTCCTCGGCCAGGTGAGCGTGACCTCTCGCCCCGCGCCCCCGAGCGAGAGCGGGCCGGGGAAGACCTCGAACAGGCGCCGCGCCTCCGCGTCGAGCTCGAGCGCGGCGGCTCCCAGCGAAGAGGCGCTCGAGAGGTCGGCGAGCTGCGGGCCGACGCCGAGCGCGTACTCCGTCCGGACCACGGTCGCGAGCGACATCATGTGCGTGCTCGCCACCGCGCGAACCTCTCGCTCGATCACGAGCCGGAAGACGACGGTGCCAGCCCGCTCCAGGCGCTCGAGGCGCCCGTCCATCGCCTCGGCGACCTCCTCCCACGCGGCCTCGATGGCCGCGGTCCTGGCGTCACGCCCGACGACGGACCGGACGACGAGCGCCCCCAGGACGAGGGACGCCGCCGCGGCGACATAGGCGATGAGCACTGGCGGAGGCTCTCCAGGCGTTCACGGCGCGTGGCAGATCACGCAGCCGTAGTCCTGGTTGGCGTACATCAGGTCGAAGGCCGAGCCCTCCTCGCCGCGCTCGGCGAAGCGAGCGAGCAGCGCGTCGGGATCTGCGAGCGCGTCGTCGACGAGGTAGCGCCAGGGCCAGCGCTCGAAGCCCTCGGCGTCGCGGGAGACCTCGAGGTAGGCGACGGTCGTGTCGCGATCGCCGACGCGCGCGTAGTGCTCGGCCCAGTGATAGGCCATGCCGGGGAGGGCCCAGGGCGCGTGCTCGGTGTTGCGCTCGCAGAAGTCGGCGCCGGTGCACTCCCACGCGTCGATCGCGGCGATGACGCGCTGGGGCACGCCCGTGGAGAGCGGCAGGCCGATCGCGGTGCCGCTGATCGAGGGGACGTTGCCGAGCGGGTCGGCGGCGATGCGGCGCTCGGCCTCGTCGTAGAGGCGCACGGCCTCGGCGTCATCGCCGGTGATGTGCGCGACGGCGATCGCCATCGACGCCTTCCACGAGACGAGGATGAAGTTGTCCGGGTCGAGCGCCTCCGCCTCCTCGAAGTCCGGCCCGACGCGCGTGATGTAGTCGATCGCGTCCGCGCCGACGTCCTCCTCGAGGGTGATGGCCATCCCGAGCTGACCGCGCCGGAAGAAGACGTTGCCGCGCGCCACGGCGAGCGCAGGGTCGCCCGGCGCGTGCGCGTCGAGCACGTCGCCGTACATCTCGTAGACCGGGATCCGCAGATCGCGACGGGTCTGGAACGCGACCCAGAAGCGCGCCTCCGAGCAGGCGTAAGCGTCGGCCTCGGAGAGCCCGCGGCAGTCCTCGAGGGTGCTGGGATCGACCCCGCCGCAGCCGAGGCCGCAGGTCAAGGCGAAGAGCACGAAGAGCAGCGGGGTCGCGCGGCGCGTCATCAGAACGGCAGGTTGGTGTTGAGGACGATGTCGTAGGCGACGGTCTCGGCGCTCGACACCGTGACGGTCGGCGAGCCGAAGCCCTCGAGCGTGACCAGGTCGCCGCGGTCCGGGCCCGCCGTCTCGGGGTCGGTGCCCGCGTTCATGTTGTCGTCGAGGAAGCCGCTGACGAAGTACGGCTCGGCCCGCGGCGGGATGCCGTCGATGGCGTAGGGGATGGCGGCGTCGGCGGACGACATGTCCGCGTCCTCCACGATCACGCGGCCCACCACCATCGCGGTGTCGCGGTTCGTGACCGGGTCGCGATCGAAGACCGCGAGGTAGAGGTGTCCGACCCCGCCCGCGCGCGGCATGGCGGTCCGGGTCACGACGCCCGCGAGGCCTCCCGTCATGCCCGCCGCCGCGTCGGGAGCGGGCGGGTCGCCCGCGTCGGGCTCGGCGGGCGGCCCCGCGTCGGGCGCGGGAGCCGCGTCTACCCGGTCCGTGCCCGCGTCCATGGCCGGGCTCTCCCCGTCACATCCGAAGGCCGACAACAGCACACACATCACCCAGATTCGTCGCATCGCGGGCAGACGCTAGCAGCGGGCGACGACCGAGACCGTGACCAAACTCCACTCTCCCGCTCGGTCGCCTTCAGAACCGCGCCCGGACCGTCGCGACGCAGCCCGTGGTCGCGCAGGTGGCGCCGGCCTGGACGGGCGCCTCGCCGCTCGCCTCGTCGACGAGCAGCCACACGAGGGCCCCGACCGCGCTCGCCGCGGCCACGCCGAAGAGGACGTCGGTGGTCAGGCCCAGCGTGCGCAGGAGCTCGATCTCGTCCTCGGCGTCCTGACGGCAGGCGCCCACCGGACAGCTCGCGTCGAGCGACTCGTACTGGTCGTTCGTGCACCGCGGTGACGATCCCGGCAGCCAGCTGGTGATGGGCGGCGGTCGGTCGCGGCCCCGGGCGCCCCCCTACGGGAGGTCCATCGTGCCGTCAGGCCGCTGCGCGGGGGAGGGAGTGGGCGCGGGCCATGGCGTCGATTCTCGAGGCGGGCGCGACCTGCTTGGGAGATCGCGCCGCGTCGGTTTCTCTACGCGCGGGCGGCCCCGTCCTTCGAGCGCGCGCGGCTCCCGGTTCACGCCCTGTCGGCGAGGCGCGCCGCCGCGCTGGCGGCGGGACGGGATCCCCTCCCGCACGAAGACGGCGTGCGCTCCCTCGGCGTCGTGAGGCCGGGCGCCTACGCCGACATGCTCGCGCCGCCGTAGCCGCCGGGTGAAGGTGGCGGCCGCCACCCCTCCGCCACCCCTCCGCCGGCGGATCGGGGGTCACGCGGGGTGTTCGAGCGTCGATTCTCCCGTGTGAGGAGGCTGGATCGAATCTTGATCTGTCTAGGCGCCGTGCCCCGCGCGAAGATCCAGGCCGCCGCCACGTACGCGGTCACCATCCGTTGCGTGTGTCGGAAGCTCTTTCTGACGCCGTTCGCGCCGCAGCTGCACGCGTGGATCCTGTACTTCCTCTCGGAGGCGGCGGCGAAGACGGGGGTGATCGTGCATCAGATCACGATCGAGCCGAACCACATCCACCT